>JBLHLE010000186.1:0-9270 GCA_047620805.1 Pirellulaceae bacterium | reverse complement strand
CCCTGGAGCGTTGACGATCAATAACAACGCCGGCATAACGACGTTCGGTGGCGTAGTTGGTGGTACCTCGCCGCTCAGTTCCCTCGACGTTAATACCAACGGACCTTTTGTCCTCGGCGTAAACGTTACAGCGAGTGGAGACATTGATGTCGATGTCGTGTCGGGTGACACCACGGTCAATAGTGCCGCACAGGTTGTTTCAACCGCAGGGGCAATCACGATCAACGCGCCGAGCAACGTGACGCTTGAACCTGGCACTTCGTTGTCCGCTGGCACGGACCTAACGATCAACGGTGCGGGTACCTTTAGCATCGGCGGATCGTTGCAGCACGGCGGTACTGGAACGATCAACGGTAGTGCTGGTAGCGATTCGTTTGTGATTGACAGCAATGCAGGTGCCAATGCCAACGGTGGAACAGTCGAGAATATCCTCAGCACTATCACGATCAATGCCGGTGGTGCGAGCGACACGTTGACACTCGACGACTCCGGCGATACTACCGATGACGTGGCGGTATTCACGACGTCTTCGATCACAGGTTTGGTAGATAACGGTTCGACCATCAATCTATCGGGTTTTGAAGTTCTGCTCGGTACGGCCGGTTCTGGTAACGATGGCATCAACCTCAACGGTCTCAGTGGTGGAAACATGACGGACGTCATTTTCAACGGTGGCGACGGCGATGACACGTTTGACGTGACTGTTAGCCAAACGACATTAGTCACGGTCAACGGAAACTCACCAATCGTTCCAGCCACGCCTGGTGACACGTTGAATCTTACTACTGTCAACGTCGATCCTCCGATTGTCTTCCCGGCACTTACTAATGGCTTCTTCGCTTCGTCGGGTTCATTGGGTGCCAACGAGCCAGTCAATTGGACGAGTATCGAGTCGTTCATCTTCGACGGCCAGCCGTTCGTCGTTGGCGAACTCTTTGTTCGCACGACAGACAACCCGGATCGCGTCATCTTCTCGAGTGCTGGACAGGATTCGGTTTTGGTTCGTATTAACGATGTTTTCTATGGACCGTTTGAAGGCATCACTGGCAAGATTGTCACGTACGGCGAAGGTGGTAACGACAGAATCTCCATCGCTGGCAACGTGAACAAGAGTGTCGAATTCCACGGTGGTATTGGACGCGATAACTTGGCGGGTGGACGCGCCGATGACACGCTGTTCGGCGATGAAGGAAACGATATTATCCTCACCGGTGATGGTGACAACACGGCATTCGGTGGTTCTGGAAACGATACGATTTCTGCACGTGGTGGCAAAGACACTTTGATCGGGCAAGACGGTAACGACCTGTTGCTCGGCGGTAGTGGATCCGACGTGCTAATCGGCGATGACCTAAACGATCTGTTTGCTATCGGCAACGATCAACTCGTCGGCGCCAACGGCAACGACTTGCTGATTGGAGGTTTCTCCAACGACATTCTTAGCGGTGGATTTGGTAACGATGTATTGATTGGCAACGAAGGAAACGATCTTCTTCGCGGAAACCAAGACGAGGACTTGCTCGTCGGCGGTGTCGATGTGGACGAACTTCGTGGCGAAGCCAATTCGGATGTTTTGATCGGCGGGTCGGCAACGTTGGAATCGAGTGAAGCCGATTTGTTGTCGCTGCTTACCAACTGGTCTTTGTCCGGCATCTACACCGACCTTGGGACTCTTTCTGGCGATGGTGATATCGACAGTCTGATTGGTGGCGGTGCGGGTGATGAGCTGCATGTCAGTGCTGAGGATTCCGCTGGCGTCGACTCCAACGACGTTCTGTTGCCTCTCTAACGGATGTTTCCAAACAGGTTGAACTTAGCCGCTGAACGTAGCACCTGAAGTAAATAGCTGAAGTAAATAGCTGAAGTAGATAGCTGAAGTAGATAGCTGAAGTAGATAGCAAGGGCCCGCACCAAAGGGTGTGGGCCCTCTTTTTTGGTCTGCTGAGTGGAGTCAGGCGCGCTTCTATTGTCGAGTTGCATTCAAATTCGTAGCACCCCGAAAGAACTGGTTCTTATAGGGGTGCTGCTTCATCTGGCGATCCGTCTAATAAATCGCTATTCGAGACGCCATTGCTTGGATTCGTGACGAAGTCGACCCGCAAGGGAGGCAATGGGAAGAGTTTTATCGGAATCGCTGGCAGCACGACAAGGTCGTACGCAGCACTCACGGTGTAAATTGCACCGGCGGGTGTACGTGGAATATTCACGTCAAAGACGGTATCGTCACCTGGGAAATGCAGGGGTTGGACTATCCGTAACTCGAGGCGGGTTTGCCTCCCTACGAGCCGCGAGGATGTCAGCGCGGTATTTCGTACAGCTGGTATTTGTATAGTCCCTTGCGGGTGAAATACCCTTGCATCCGTGAAGCGATGATTGATCTTTGGCGTAAAGCGCGAGCGGATCACGACGATCCTGTCGACGCATGGGCGTCTCTGGTGGAAAATCCGGAGTCGCGTCAGCGCTGGCAGCAAGCGCGCGGCAAGGGCGGTTTGCGGCGGGCGGATTGGGATACAGTTCTCGAGATCATCTGCGGTTCGATGGTCCATACGATCAAGAAGCACGGGCCGGATCGCATTGCAGGTTTTTCACCGATTCCGGCTATGTCGATGATTAGCTACGCATCCGGTGCTCGACTGATGCAGTTGATCGGCGGGATCTCACTTTCCTTTTACGATTGGTACTGCGACTTACCAAATGCATCGCCCGAGACCTGGGGTGAGCAGACCGACGTGCAAGAGAGCGCGGACTGGTATCACGCCAAAATGTTGGTTTCGATGGGCGCCAATATTGGGATGACGCGGACGCCAGACTGTCACTTCTTAGCGGAAGGTCGTCACAACGGTACTAAGCTGTGGGTCTTCGCGCCCGACTTCAATATGGTGGCCAAGTATGCCGATGAGTGGGGCGCGGTGAATGCAGGGCAGGACGGCGCCTGGTGGATGGCAGTCAATCACGTGTTGCTCACGGAATTTCATCATAAGCAGAAGACGAAGTGTCTGCTGTCCGTGGTCGATCCAGATGCTGAATCAGATTCGCGTACGTAAGCGGCACGCGTGAATAACTAGGAAAGCGGGAGTTTAAGTACTAAAGTTAAAACAACGTCCGGGCGAGTGTTCGCCCAGACATCGTTCCCTTGGTGAAAAAGGAGAGCGCTACTTCAAGTTGTAATACGTGAAAATCGCGCTATTCGTCGGTGTCGATTTCCGAAGTTACCGGTTCGATGCTGATGCCGCCTTTGAACTCTGTCCCGTCGACCTTGGCGTCATCGATCACACTGAATTCAGCGCTTTTGATCTTACGAATTCGATCCGTGCCAAGTCCAGTCATCTTGCGATTGGTCAGCACGACGTCGGTGGCAATCGTTTCGAACAGTGCGTCGTTACCCGTTCCGCCGTGGAGCAGATCGTTGCCAAGGCCACCAGACAACCAGTCGTCACCATCTCCAGCCAAAAGGCGATCGTCGCCGTCGCCGCCGTCCAGGATATCGTTGCCGCTTAGTCCAAACAGACGGTCGTCACCATCTCCCCCTTCCAGAACATCGTCGCCGCCTAGTCCAAACAGACGGTCGTCACCCGCACCACCAATCAAGTAATCGTCCGCCTGTCCCCCAAAGAGGCGATCGTCGCCGTCTCCCCCGTCCAGCAGGACCGATATGCCAACGGGAGTTGCACGCAGCTTGTCGTTTCCGTCATTTCCGTACAACGCTATCGCGCCGGCGAAAGCGGCATCGACAGAGTTGAGGAGCGCGACATCGTCGTTTCCGCCACCGCCAAGGACAGTCACAGCTGTAAGCTGTATTGCGTCGGGGCCGCGCAAATTCAATCGCAGCCTGTCATCCCCTTCGGAGCCAACGATCGTTAAAGAGTCTGCCGAGTTGATTGGCGTTTCGCTAAGTAGCTGGCCAGCAACACGCAACACCACGTTGCCCTGCTCGAGCGAGACCTTGATCACGCCGGTCGTTTCTGGAATGCTTACCTTGACGGTGGTCAGTTCTTGATTGTCATCATCTAGATCTTCATCATCTGGGTCTTCGTCACCTGAATCTTCATCACCTGGGTCTTCGTTACCTGGGTCTTCATCACCTGGGTCTTCATCACCTGGGTCTTCGTTACCTGGGTCTTCGTTACCTGGGTCTTCGTTACCTGGGTCTTCGTTACCTGGGTCTTCGTCACCTGGGTCTTCGTCACCTGGGTCTTCATCACCTGGGTCTTCATCACCTGGGTCTTCATCACCTGGGTCTTCATCACCTGGGTCTTCATCACCTGGGTCTTCATCACCTGGGTCTTCGTCACCTGGGTCTTCGTCACCTGGGTCTTCGTTACCTGGGTCTTCGTTACCTGGGTCTTCGTCAACGGGTGGTGTACTGTCGCAGTCTCCGCTAGTGACCAGCTGGCCATTGATTGGATGGTTGCTAAGGTCGTGCGCGGGGAAAAGATAGACGTCGTTGTTCGAGTACATCACCAGGAACTCAGCAATGTGGGTGAATTCGAGTGGCGGAATAGATTCACTGTCCGTGCCGAAGAAAACATTTGAAGCGTCCAGATCGGCAAGGCCGACACCAACCAACGTCGTGGTGGAATTACCGAGATTTCCGTCGACGTCGATGACCAACGACACCGTACCATTGTTGTTCGTTACTTCCGTCGAAGCCCCTGCGATATCTGCTAACGACTTGAGCGTCGCGAAATCGTCGGACGGGCGAGCGAAATCACCGACATCGATCATGTCTTCGGAAGGGTTGAAGTCGGTAACGACATCATTGCCTGTGGTAAAAGGAAATAGATCGGGACCTCCACCTCCAGTGACTGTGTCATTCGACTCGAAACCTTGCAGCTTCTCGGATTCCGCCGTTCCGGTTAAGACGGCGCAAACGGCATAGACATCTCCCGGATCCGCGTCGGCGTTTAGCAACACGTCGCACGCGAGTAGTTGCCGGCTATTGAGCGTCTCAAGTTGCATGCGCCGACGTTTGATTCGGGTTTTGCGTTGTTGGCTTCGTTTATTTCGACTCGATTGAAAGAACCTGCGCATTCGTTTAGACATAGCCTTCTCTCCAAAAAAGATTGTTCCGGTTTTGCCCGATTGGGCGTTCAAAAGCGACCAGAGTTGGCGCCTATGATTGCGTGCCAGGAGCACTCAGATAAGTGATCTCCAGCGACCAGCACGCGACTCGAAAAACCACAACAGTTCCACCTTGCTCGGCAGACTTATTGTTTCAAACTAGTTCACAAAACTAGAAGCCGTTTCGGGCCCCACGGTATCGGAGCTGGACTCGCAAGAGTTCAGAAACGCATTGAATACGCGTAGTTCCCAAGGGCTGTCTTTTAGAATTCTTGTTCACCGACGATCAGCTGGTGAAGTAGTTGCTTTATTTGTTCCTGCTGACCAACTTCACGTTGCAAGTAAAGGAGTTTCACGAGGACGATTCGCCTGACGGTTGCGTCACGTATTTCGGGCAAGGCCTGTTCGAGTACTCCAATGGCATCTGCAGGTTCGAGGTATTCTTCAATGCTTTCTATCGCCATTGCCGCGGTCTGAAATTCATCCGCCAAGACCTCAGTCAACTCGGCGAATTCAGAGTTTTCCTCGTCTTCCCACTCTTCCGGATCTCGATCTTCGTCTTCGAACGGCTCGTGGCCGTCTTGAAAATCCTCCTCGGTGTCGAATTCATCCGGCTCATACTCATCGGTCTCCAACTTTTTCCTGATCTCCAATGCATCCGCGGTTTCCAATTCATCCGCGGTTTCCAATTCATCCGCGGTCTCCAATTCATCCGCGGTCTCCAATTCATCCGCGGTTTCCAATTCATCCGCGGTTTCCAATTCATCATATGGCTGACCGGAATTGACTGGTATAACACTGGACACAGCAAGTGGTTCTGCCGAAATTGGGTGCGTAAACCAAGAGTGCGTCGTTACGATCCGGACCGCAGTGAACAGCACAAGAATTCCGATAGTGTTGCTTTTGATTGTCATGCTTGAGCTCCTTTTGATTGCCCTCCACAGATAGTTGCCAACCGAATCGGATTTCTAACACGCGTCGAATAAAAGGCGTTCCGTTGAGCACTGCGAATGAATCGCGACATGGAAATTCTCGGAGGATTTGCTATAATCAGGTGATCTATCCGGAGGCCTTCTTGACTATGAATTCATCGACTCGCGTGAGCCTTTTGGCACGCATCCGTAATTCCCGGGATGGAGATGCTTGGGCAAAATTCGCTGATATCTACGGTCCCCTGTTGTTTCAATATGCTCGGCGTCGCGGGTTGCAGGAGGCTGATGCGGCTGACACGGTTCAGGATGTCTTGCGAGAAGTCGCGAAAACAATTAATCGTTTTGAATACGATCCGTCGGTCGGGCAATTTCGGAGCTGGTTGTTCACGATTGCTCGCTACGCAGTCAGCCATCACTACCGTGCTGAGAAGCGTCAGCCAGTTGGTTCTGGTGATTCGGATGTTCAGATATCGCTAAATGAATTGCCAAGCAAAGAAGCCGACGCGGAGATTTGGGATCAACAGTACCGTCGCCAGCTGTTCTTATGGTGCGCGGACCAAATCAAAGATCAATTTCAATCGCAAACGTGGAGTGCTTTCTGGCTGACTGCCGTGGAAGGTCGATCTCCTAAGGATGTCGCTGACGAAACAGGCTTGAGTGTTGGCAGTGTCTACGTTGCCAAGAATCGAGTCATAAAACGGCTGAAGCAGAAATTAAGTGAGATTGATGAATCCACCGACATCTGAGTCGCCCTGCCCAGACGTAAAAGTCCTGTCACAGCTTTCCGATGGAACGCTCACTGCCGATGTCGAGTCGGCGTTGATTCAACATCTTGACGAATGTCCTCGCTGTCAGCAGTTACTGGAACAAGAGTCGTCGGACTTTGTCGACGCGATTCCGGAAATGGTACGTCAGTCGCAAGACGATGCGCCACTATTTCGGCGAACGCTGGAAGAAATCAAACGCGGTGGAATGGATCAAGAAACACGCATTCCTACTGTTACATTAAGGAAAGCAGTTTACGCGGACGTTTTGCCCTGGCTGGAAGCGTCCGACGAAGACGATGTGATCGGCGAGTTGGATCACTATCGCTTGACGAGATTTCTCGGTCGTGGCGGAATGGGGATCGTCTTTCAAGCTCGCGACTTAACGCTCAACCGCGAAGTTGCGTTGAAAGTACTTTCTCCATCCTTCGTGCCGGACGAGGCAGCTCGTGCCCGTTTTCACCGTGAAGCCCGCGCCGCAGCCGCGATCAATCATCCCAACGTCGTGACAATCCATTCCGTGTCTGGCGATAACGAACTTCCATATCTCGTGATGGAATGCGTCGAAGGGCAATCGTTGGAACAACGTTTGGGCGAAGGCGAGCAAATTCCGACCGAGAAGATTGTCGAGATTGCGGAAGGTCTATTACGAGGGTTGGCCGCAGCACACAAATGCGGCGTCGTGCATCGCGATCTGAAGCCGGCCAACATATTGCTTAACCTGAAAGACGACCAAGTGAAGCTGACCGACTTCGGGTTGTCGCAGGTCCTTGGTGAAGCGCGAATTACTCGATCTGGCACGCTCATGGGCACACCTTCATACATTGCCCCCGAGTTGATCGAAAGCAGCAACCAGGCAGACCATCGCGCCGACTTGTTCAGTCTCGGTAGTGTGCTGTATGTACTATGTACAGGTGAACTTGCTTTTCAAGCGGATTCTATTTTGAGTACGCTACAACAAGTCGTCGCTGCTAAACCAAAGCCGGTTAGGGAAATCAATAGCGAAATTCCCGCGTGGCTGTCCGCGATTGTGAGTCGACTTCATGCTCTGGATCCCGCCGATCGATTTCAATCGGCGGAAGAAGTCTTGGGTGCATTAAGCTCGCGTACGGTGGCACTCGACGTAGCGCCCGTCCAATCACGTCGAGAGAATGTGAAAAGGGGGCCGCGAATGGAGTTGCCCAAACGCTCGACGAATACTTTCTGGATTTGGATTGCGGTTAGCGTGACGGTGCTACTCGTTGGCTTTGGGCTGCAACAAATTTCTAGCCCCGCACATCCGACTGGGATTTTGGTACAAAGCGCTGATGGTAGTATCAGGTCGTTCGAGTCGTTGGGCGACGCGATCAACAATGCGTTGCCAAGAAGTATCATTACTATTCACGACGTCGGCCCACATCGCCTTCCCAGCATTCAGCTTTCTGGAACGCCTCTACGTCTTACTGGTGCGGAAGGAGTTTGTCCGGTTGTGGAGTTTGACAATCAACAAGAGGATGCGGCGGCGTTGTTCAGTACCGACGGCAAGTTGGAGCTTAGTCGTCTAGCGTTTCACGTCTTTGCATCACCAGTCGCAGTTGCCAATGACGATAAAAACGGACCGATTCTTGTCGACGGGACAACGTGCCAAGTGAGCATCGACCAATGTACTATACGGCTGATACATGGTGGCCATTGCGTTCGCGTCAAGGGGAACAGCAGTCTCCACATTTCCAATAGCGAAATTCACGCAGTCCAGACAATTGTTAAGTTCCTTCCTGCGGCATCCACGTGCGATCTGACGATCACCAATTGCGTCTTAACGGCGGACGTGGCGTTGGAGTTGCACGCTCCTAAAAAAATCAAGATTAAGCTAGCTCACAACACTGTCTTAGCCAGCCAATTACTATCCGTGTACCCAGAAGATATCGAAACGGAACTTGCTGCGATAACAGTCGCGAGCAAACGCAACGTTTTTGATACGTGGGAAGGCGTTGTCGAAATACTCGATACTGCAGACATTGCGGATCTCATTAACTGGACTGGCGAAATGAATGTTTATACTTCGCACATTCTCACTGCCGATGGCGTCGAAGAATTTACGGAACCTTTGTCGCTCGATGCAATGCAAAACCTGCCGTTCGTTCAGGAAACGAAATCGCGACAGCTTAGTTCTCCGATCAAATACGCGACTCCGCGGGCGGAACTGATAGACGAATTGTGGACGCCTACTGGATCGACGTTAGAAAGTCTGCGGTTCCGGACAGTTATTGTGATCGACGGAAACATTATCGGAGCGGATATCAACACTGTCGGTTGTAAGTAGCATCAATCATCGCGCTATACCCGGTCGACCTTCGAGCCAACCAAAAGGTCAATTCGCAACCTAATTGCGCACTCATCGGAATCATATAATCCTTTTTCGGGCTGCAGAGAATCGAAGCAATATTAAGTCGATTTGACTATATTTCTACACTTGCCGGCGAAACTGCTCCCGTCCCGGGCCAGGGCTCTTTTCTTCCCCTTTTCTTCCTCTC
>JBLHLE010000185.1:0-9273 GCA_047620805.1 Pirellulaceae bacterium | reverse complement strand
GTTCGTCGATAGGCAGAGTTCGTCGATAGGCAGAGTTCGTCGATAGGCAGAGTTCACTGTCGCGCAATCAGAACCTAGTAAGGCGTCACGAGCGGACTATTTCTCGAGCGGGGTCTGCATTTCGAGCGGGGTCTGCATTTCGAGCGGGGTCTGCATTTCGAGCGGGGTCTACTTTGCGGCGGTCGAGAGTCCGCGGAGGATACAGTCTTTGACTGCGGCCGTGTCGACGGCCGTTGCGACTTCCATATTGATGCCCCAATCACGATTGCGTCGCTGATCGAAGATGGTTGCGCCGATTGTAAGATCGCCACTTATTTCGACGTCTCCGGCCATTTCCGCCATCTCAAAAAGTTCCGGATGAATTGCGGCTACGACGGAAATGACGTCGTGCAGGAAGATGCTTTCTTGACCCAAGAGCTGATGATGGGCTCGGAAGCTAAAGGGTAAGATCTTGCGGAGGAAGGCACCTGCCTTAGTATCTTCGCTAGGAAGTTCCTCGACAAAGTCAAAGTTGAATCGCAATTTCTGCGTCACATCCAACGGGATCAGCGTCTTCGTTGTCGGCGACCGAAACACTTCGCGTGCACTAACCGGATCGTAGTGCATGTTGAATTCGGCGGTGGGAGTCACGTTTCCAATGCTGGCGACACTTCCACCGGTGATGATCAATTGATCCACCAGTTCGGGAAGCTGAGGGTCGCGCTGGAAAGCTCGAGCGATATTAGTTAGTGGTCCCAGGCAGATAATAGTGACTTGGCCGGGATGTGCGCGAACCAGATCGCTAATAACTTTCTCTGACAAATGTTGGTGGTGGAGCTGCGAAACGGGGAAGTTCGCATTGCCTAAACCGTCGGAACCATGAAAATGGAAAGCATTTACAGACGAAGTGGTCTCGGCTGGCGTAGCCACTCCAACTCGTGGAAACCGAGGGGGATCGAGTCGCTCGATAATGGTTTGAACATTTCGGCTCGCTTGCCCAGCTGGAACATTGCCAGCCACAGCTGTAACCGCTACTACTTCCAATCGCGATTCGAAGAGCGCATGGCAAAGTGCTACTGCGTCGTCGATCCCAGGATCACAATCGATGATAATCTTCCGTGCCATAACGAGATTGTATTCGCCGGTTTACGTCGCAACAAGACGGATCTCCAGACTATCGGCAAAATCTGGCAAACATTAGAATCCGGACAATTATGGACTCGCCGATTACAGAACTGTGGAGAGACGATCGTGAATCAAGACCTTTTGGGGACGGTTAGCGGCGGATCAGACCTGACGATGGATCAAATGGCGGGCCTCGTCGACGAGATTATGAGCGGGACCTGGCAACCCGAGCAGATCGCCCTTCTTTTAACTGCGTTAAAGGAGAAAGGGGAAAGTGTCAACGAAATTGCCGGCGCCGCCCGCGCCATGCGTATGCATATGACGACCGTTTCGACTTCGCGAACAGAATTCATCGATACCTGCGGAACGGGGGGCGACGGTTCGGGGACCTTCAATATCAGCACAGCGGCGGCGATTGTGACTGCGGCTGCTGGATTGCCCGTTGCCAAGCATGGCAATACGAAAATCACCAGTAAATCCGGCTCGGCTGATGTGCTGGAGCGATTGGGGGTGAATATTACAGCGGACGTCGGGGTGGTGGAAAAATGCTTCGAGGACCTCGGAATCTGCTTTTGTTTTGCACGCCAGCTCCATCCAGCAATGAAGCAAGTCGCGGAAGTTCGTCGCGCACTTGGCTTTCCCACTATCTTCAACATGCTGGGTCCTCTTGCTAACCCGGCTTCGGCTCCCTACCAACTGCTCGGCGTTGGCAAGCCGCACCTTCGCCAGCTATTGGCCGATGTTTTGGCAAAACTAAATATTAAACGAGCACTCGTCGTTTGCGGTCGAGATGGTTTGGACGAGGTAACACTCAGCGACATTACCGACGTAACGGAGGTCGCCGACGGAATCACGCGGTCGTTTACCTGGACACCGGAGGATTTCGGTTTGACTCGAGCGGGCAAGGAAGAGATGCAAGCCGAAGATCCGGAATCCAGTGCAGCCATGATCGCAGGAATCCTGGACGGGAAAAAAGGCCCGGCGAGGGACATTGTCGTTCTCAATTCCGCCGCAGCTCTCTGGACGGCTGGCGTCCACGAGGATCCCATGGAATGTGCTCGACAAGTTGCCGCTGCGCTCGACAGCGGCAAAGCGCGGACCACTTTGAATGAACTCGCTGCACTCAGTCAGCAGTAGCACTCTCCGAGCGTCGGATACGATAAGCCAGTATGCTCTCATGAAAAAATAACAACAATTCATGCTCCCTCAATCGCAGAAATCGTCGACGTCGATTCAAGGTGCGGCATTGCGGCTTGTTCTGTTGGTTTCCTGTGCCCACGCATTGGTTCACCTTTACGAACTTTCGTTACCAAGCGTCGAGCAAGAGGTGGCGAAGACTTATTTTAGCGACGACAAGGACGGCCGCGAATTCACGGGTTTGCTGAACAACAGCTGGCGGTTCGCTTTCGGTTTTGGAGCGTTGTTAGCAGGCTGGTTTGTCGATCGCTGGGGCGCTCGAACCATGCTCGTCGTCTACCTCTTCGGTTGTGGACTGGCCTGCATCTTGGCGGGCTTCACGCTGCAGAAGACGCTCTTGTTCGGCGTGATGTTCACGATGGGCGCATTCGCCAGCATTTACCATCCCGCTGGCTTGGCGTTGATTTCACGCGAAACCAACGCCCGTACTCGCACTCGTGCGCTAGGACTTCACGGCATTTTTGGCTCGATAGGAATCGGCGTCGCACCGCTACTCGCCGCAGTTGTGATGTCCAGCAATGTGCAGGCTACCTGGCAACAATACTATTGGCTGCTCGCCGGACCCGGCATCGCACTGGGCTTCGTGTTCGCGCTGCGCACTGTGCGACCCAGCGAAACAGGCAGAGCCGGTGCAACGGCAACTGTGGGACAGCCATATAACAAAAGTGACGAGGTCGCGAAGTCGCAGCAGCAGTTGGAAGATGACGCGGCGGAAGAATCGGCGAATTGGCCAAGCTATTTCACTTTGATTGTCGTTGCGGCGCTACAGGGATTCGTTTACTCCGCAATGATGTCATTTCTCGCTCGCTATTTGACTGAGAACATGGGGTTCTCCGGGGCCCAGGATCCCGCAGTTTACGGCAAGGTGTATGCGGGAGGCGTTCTTACCTTGGGTTGTATCGGGCAATACATAGCGGGAAGATTCGCTGGTCCCCGCCGTCTCGAAGTCTGGATGGCTTTGATCACTGCCGCGAACGCCCCATTCTTGGTATGGATGGCTTACGCATCGGGAGTTTGGTGTGCCGTTGCGGCGGGCCTGTTCGCGCTAATTCACTTTATGCACCAGCCGATTTACAACAGTTTGATTGCCAAATACACGCCTGCTCGGCACCGCAGCCTCTGCTACGGCTTGAGCTTTACGATGGGTTTTGGTGTCGGCAGTTTCGGTGCGACCTTCGCAGGATACTGCGAGACCTACAAAGTGACTTATCTCTCTCTGGGGGGCATTGTCATAGTCGCCGCTATTCTAATGGGCGTGCTGGTGTGGCGGAATTCAATGGAAGAACAGAGCCGAAACTGACGACTGAGGGCGACAAATTAGCGGGCTCCATTATTGGCTTCTCGTATTGGTTTCGCAGATAATGGTTTCTCGTATTGGTTTCTCGTATTGGTTTCTCGTATTGGTTTCTCGTATTGGTTTCGCAGATAATGGTTTCGCAGATAATGGTTTCAGGCTACTTGGCGGTTGGGGCGACGCAGCGAACAATAGTGTATTCGATTCGAACGCGAGGTCCGCCCAATGTGTTTATTACCCCAGTTGCCAATGCGATTCCACTCCAGGGTCCAGTTTCTGCTCTGCTTGGTCTTTCTGTTCACGTGTTTCTCGACGCGCGTCGAGCCTGTGTTCGGCGATGCTTCAAAGAGTTTTCGAGTTGCGACATTCAATACCTCGTTAAATCGACGCAACGAGGGCGATCTTCTGGAGCACATGAAGCTGGGTTCCCATCCACAGATTCGTTTCATCGCGGAGACGATACAACGGATTCGCCCCGACGTCTTGTTGGTGAATGAATTTGATTACGATACCAATCACGAGTCACTGAAACTGTTTCAAGAGAAATATCTCGGCGTCGACCAGCGCGGTGAGCAGGCGATTCAGTATCCCTATACATATTCCGCAGCCGTGAACACAGGTGTCGCCTCGGGATTGGATTTGGATGGCAACGGCTCAAAGGGGCCAGCGGACGCCTTTGGGTTCGGCTTCTTTCCCGGCCAATATGGCATGGTGGTTTTGTCAAAGTATCCGATTCAGCAGTCGAAGATTCGAACCTTTCAGACGTTTCTATGGCGAGATATGCCAAAGGCGGAATTGCCAGTCAAGACAGATGGCACGGCTTACTATTCCGCGGAAGTGCTGGCCCGCTTTCGTCTCAGCTCCAAGAGCCACTGGGATGTTCCGATTGAGGTCGACGGCAAGGTTTTCCATTTCCTCACTTGCCACCCAACACCTCCGGTCTTTGATGGTTCTGAAGACCGCAATGGTTGTCGCAACTCCGATGAAATCCGTTTTTTCGCCGACTACATTGTGCCCAGTCGCTCGAATTACATCTACGACGACAAAAAGCAAAAGGGAGGTTTGGCGGCGGGCGAGCAGTTTGTCATTGCGGGTGACATGAATGCCGATCCGTACGACGGAGAGAGTCGCGAAAACCCGATTCGACAGTTGTTGAAACACGAGCGAGTGAATGCGACGGCGCCCAAGAGCGAAGGCGCGGTCGAGCAAACGAAAAAACAGGGTCGCGTAAACGCCGATCATCATGGCGATCCGGCCGAGGACACCGCGGACTTTAACGATGCGAAAATTGGCAACTTGCGTCTGGACTACGTATTGCCTTCAGACGGATTCAGCATCGTCTCTGAGGGTACGTTTTGGCCACGGGGAGACGATCCAGCTGAGGAGTTGGTTCACGTCTCCGACCATCGTCTCGTTTGGGTCGACCTGCGATGGAAAGTATCTGAGTAGACTTTGAGCGAGATGATTTCGTGTTTAGCTACCGATTTTCTTAACAACTCGGTAGCGAATAATCTTTTCGGAGATCAAAACATCGGAAGCATTGTTGCGCCGAATTAGTTGCAGGCCGCGGATGAAATCTTTGACGCGGCCGTATTCTGCAGGGGCACCAGTTTCTGCAGGGGCACCAGTTTCTGCAGGAGGGCCACGAAACGCTTCGATCGTTTGGTCTAACGAATGGATGGGTTTGGTCGCCGCAATGATGTGCAAGAATTCGTCGTGCTGAGAAACGGCCGCCGATATCGACAGCGGTAGCACGTCTTCTACTTGGGACTCTCCCGGAATCGTCTGTTTCTTGTTCGCTCGGATGAATCCATTGGGCTCAGCGGCGTTTGGAAACAAGGGTACTGCCCGATCGCCTTCGACGGACCAAACGACCACATAAGATGGCCTTTCGACGGAAAGCTCAATCTGCAAAGTCTGTCCTTCGTAGAGTAACAATTCACCGGCTTGACTCGTTCCGCCTAAGATCTGAGCGTTAATCTTGAAGTCAGAACGCGGGCTCGCTTGCTCGATTTGCGGTCCGCCAGTAGGACCGCGAAATTGTTGAGCGACGATGGCGGCGAAGCAAATCACGGCGGCGGCTAGAGCGCCAAAGATGGCTAGGCGTCGAGACGATTTTGGGGGTATCGGGTTGAGCCAGTCGTTTAGTGCGTTGCGGAGTGCCTGGACGTCGCGATACCGTTGGCTTGGATCGGCGCTGAGACACTTGCTACAAATCTGAGCAAGCTGATCGGGAACATCGGGACAGAGAGCCTGTATCGGAGTGAATTCGGCGCGCATCGCCTTGGCAACGATTTCCTGGGAGGAGAGTCCTTGATAAAGTGCCCGTCCAGTAACGAGTCGGTACAGGACCGCCCCGACTCCGAAAACATCCGTCCGAGCATCGATGTGCTCGGATTCTCCGCGTGCCTGTTCCGGCGACATGTAACTCGGCGTGCCTCGGCCAGAACGCTCGCCTGCGTTGGACAAAGTCATTGCCAGTCCAAAGTCTACCAGACGGGGGTTGCCTTCCAGATCGATCAATATGTTGTCGGGTTTCAAGTCGCGATGAACGAGTCCGCGAGCATGGACTTCGGCGAGCCCGTCGCAGAGCAAGGTGAGCTTCTCGGCGATTTCGCGGCAGCCCCAGTTATTTCGTTGTTGGACTTGATTGATTGTCTCGCCGCGCACTAATTCTAAGACCAAGTAAGAGTGGCTGCCAAACTGTTGGGCGTCGTAGCAGCGAACGACATAGGGGCTGCGGATTTTAGCGAGAGCACGTCCTTCGTTGAGCACGGTCGCATGGTCGCTGGCCATCTTATTGCCGTGGTAGACCTTGATGGCAACGTGGCGTTGCAGATCTGGGTCGAGCGCGCGAAATGTGACGGCCTGTCCTCCCGAACCGATGCAGTCAACGATTTCGTAGCGATCGATACGTTGATTGGGAGCAAGGAGATTTTGTGGAGCAGATTCGAGCAGTTCGTCGGTCGTGCGCGTGTGTAGATTCTCATCGTGACGCGCATTGTTGAGGGCTTGGAGGACAAGTACCATTTGCGGATCGATGTCGGCTAGTTGCTCGGAGCCGGGAGCGTCACCCCGTTCGATGATCTCGAGCAGTTCGTCCAACTGAAAGGCCAACTGTTCGTGCTGGCTGTCAGCGCCAAGCTGATCAATACCACGTAGGCTTTCGGGAGCAGGATGATCGTCGCTCATAGCGGCACGGAAAACTGGGGAGCTGATTGTTATTTATTGCAATGTTGTTTCAAGCCGCTGTTTTAAAAGCAGCTATTAAAAGCGACTACAGGATGCTCGATGTTTCCGACGCCACTTCCAACTCCGCTGCGACCCGTTGGATCGCTCGGGTCCATCCGACTCGAACTGCCGCTGCCGTTTTTCCGAGTTGCAGAGCGATATCCGAAAACGACTCGTTCAGGAAGACTCGCCGGCGAATAATCTCTTGCATCGTTTTCGACAGGTGCGTAATGGCCGTCGCGACTCTCTCTTTCTGCTCTGCCTGCGACACTTGTTCCAAAGGTTGTAGGCGGCTTTCGTCAACTTTTGTCGCGGCGACATAACGCTCTCGCAGAGACGAACGTTTAGCTGCGTAATGGTGTCGCCTCAAGCGGCAGGCTTCCGTATGCATGATTTTTCGGATCCAGCCCATCCACTCCTTTTCGCTCGTCCCTCGAAAAGTGGGGAGCCCAGTGAGAACTTGAGCCAGCGATTCTTGAACCAGGTCGGAGGTATCGATGCGAGCTGCCAGAGATTCACCAAGGATGCCCCGGGCGATGTACCGCATGCGAGGTCTTATCTGTTGAAATAATTGTCCGCTTGCAGCTGAATCGCCAGCTTTGGCGTGTTGGATCAATTCCGTAATGTCCATTGATTCGTCCATGAGTTGGGGCCGCCGGTTTGTGCGAAGTTAAGATTAGTTATGGGGCTATGTAAATTCCGAGCCCCGCTCCTCATAAGTTACCCGCTACCTCATAAGTTACCCGCTGTGTGGATTCGAGGCAAATGCCTAATTCTTGCGGGTTAGATAAGCTAAATCGAGGCCGCTAGCGACTTGGTGGCGGGTTCTCAAACGGCAATTAAAGTGTTATTCTAGAGGATTCTGACCGATAAGACAGATTTACCCACGGAGACCCAATGTCCAAGCCAAATCACAAGGTCAAGAAGGCCAATCACGGCAAACGTCCCGCCAACGCCAAAGCTCGTAAAGCTAAACGAGCCAAGATCAAAACGTAATAAGGTAAATCGTAGTCGCAATTTAGATTCGACCACGATCATTTGCCTCGGCTACAGTTCAGCTGAATTTGTAAGTTAGATTCGTCGTGTTGGACGATTTTTCAAGACGGGCCGTCTGGCGAGTCGCTGGCTTCGGCACTACGCTTGGCAGTACCCGGTTTTACACTTAGGGAAGTCGAATTGGCTGGAAAAGATCCGATTTTCGATCTGTCTACGATTGACCGTAACAATGTTGTCGCGGACATCGAGGAAATTCGACGGTACAATCCTCAGCGCTTCGAGATGGAGCAACTGACGGCGATCGTTTATGAAAACATGGACGATAAGTTCTGCGTTGGATACAAGGATCTGGCGAACGATGAGTTCTGGGTCCGCGGTCACATGCCCGGTATGCCACTAATGCCTGGAGTTGTGATGCTGGAAGCGGCTGCCCAGTTGTCGGCCTACTTTACGCAAAAGTACGATTTATTGGGAAGCCACATGGTTGGTTTCGGAGGTTTGGAAGACGTTCGTTTTCGCGAACCAGTAATTCCAGGTGATCGACTTTATCTCATCTGCGAATTCCTCAAAGCTCGCCGCAATCGCATGATCATCAGTCGTTTCCAAGGCATCGTGAATGACTCGATCGTTGTCGAAGGACAGCTAAAGGGGATTCCGATTCCCGTCGATGCCGTTCTGCGATCGAACGACGACGAGTCGTAACGAGTTGTCTCAAATGGCGTTGTCTCAAATGGCGTTGTCTCAAATGGCGTTGTCACAAATGGCGTTGTCACAAATGGCGTTGTCTCAAATGGCGTTGTCTCAAATGGCGTTTGCTTGTTGGGCTTTGTCTTCCTCGTTTATTGCAGCATCTTCATTGGTTTATCACAGCCAGTAGTATTCCCCCCCCTAGTTCCGAGAATGTTGGCGCAGAATCATGGGTCGTCGCGCGTTACCCAGAGTGAAAGCTCCACCTGATATCGAACAACACTTTCGTCGGCTTGGAGAAGTCGAACCGCCGATCGATGTGAAGACTCTATTTGCGCGTCCTGATGCTCCTTTGGAAGTGGAGATGGGCAGTGGCAAAGGGATGTTCATGTCCACCGCGTCCGGAGACCATGCCGAACATAATTTCTTGGGCATCGAAGTTGCCAATAAATATGCGGAATCCGCAGCTCAACGCTTGGCTGGGGAAGAGCGCGACAACGCCGTCATGTTTCAGGGCGACGGACTGCAGTTGTTTCGCGAATTTCTGGTGGATGAGTCAGTCCATGCTGTCCATGTCTATTTCCCCGACCCTTGGTGGAAACGCAAGCATCGCAAACGCCGCGTCGTGAACGAGTCATTCTTGAAAGATGTGGTCCGCGTTCTCGTACCCAGCGGCCAGCTGCATTTTTGGACCGACGTCGAAGAGTACTTCAAAGTCTCGTTGAAGCTTATCGCAAGCATGCCTGAGTTAGACGGGCCCTTGG
>JBLHLE010000184.1:0-9309 GCA_047620805.1 Pirellulaceae bacterium | reverse complement strand
CCGCGGCGATGAAGCTGGCGGCCGAGCAATCTGCCGTTGAAAAAAACGACGAAAAAAACGACGCTGTGCAAGCGTCTGCTAAGCAGGCGGCTGCCGAGAGAGACGACGACAAGCAAACTTCACAATACCCAGAGGACGACATCCCCATCGTCGATCTACCGGAGCCAATTAACGAGTTGCCCGAACCGATTCTGCCGCTGGCCACGCCAATGGCAACGCCCGTCGTCGCGGCACCACACGATTCCTCTTGGGAACAGATCCTGTTGGGAAATGAGCTGGCGACCGATCCTCACCTTTCAAACTACCGGCAACGGCTAGTCAACGGACTCTCCAACGGCGACGCAGCTGCGACAGGGCTCGTTGGCCACCTGCTGATGTTCAGGGCATTGCCAGCAGATAAAATGTCAAAAGTTCTGAAGGAAGTTGGCGAGTCGTACTATCGCTGGTCGCCACATACACCGCACCCCGATCCCATGCGAGATGCAGTGATCCATTGGCTGGAAAGAGTCTGCGAGGCATGTGGAGTACAGAATAAGATCCGCATGGTTCAACCGGGCGACCGCTTCGATTCGACGCGACATAACGCCAAAGAACGCGGTATCGAAGTCAGTGATGTGTTTGGCTGGATCGTACTCCGCGACAACGGAAAAGTTTACTCCAAGGCAACGGTCGCGGTGAGATGAACACGAATCCGGTCGACGCGAAGAAGCGAGAATCAGGCCGTGAGAGTCAGGTTATCAGGACGAGAGAATTACGTTTAGGGTGAAGTAAAACTATGAGTGGTGCACCTGCATTACAGAATTTCGAGTGCCGCAACTGTGGGTTTCGGACGAAACGTCCGACCGCTCCGTTGAATTGCTCGTCGTGTGGTCAGCAGCGTATTGGCTTGTTCAAAACGGTCGCGCCTTCGAGTACACCGTCGAGCGCACCTGCTGCGCCGTTGCCTCCGACATCGCAACAACCCATTGCGCCCGCGAACCCAGCGCCCGCGAACCCAGCGCCCGCGATTCCCGTACTGGCAGCTCCGGCGCCTGGCTCACTTCCATTGCCGCCACCCCCTCCCGGTGGCGCACCGCTTCCTCCACCGCCAGCCGCGCCAACTCAACCAACGATTCCAACTCAACCACCATTGGCTCTCGCACCGGTCGTGCCGACGCAACCGGCGCCTCCCTCGTCCATTGCGGCGCTGCCCGCCGCATTTGCATCTGCTCCACCAGTGGCAGCGCCAACAGTTCCAATTGCTCCTCCGCCACCGCAACCTTCAGTGCCAACGCCAACGCCCACTCCAGCGGCGCCAGTACCTGCAGCGGCGCCAGTACCTGCAGCGGCACCAATGCTAGAATCCGTTGTCCCGCAAGTCGCGGCCGAACCGATTCCGAACGAACCGGCCGCAGCAAATCCAGCATCAGCTGCGCCGCTGGCTCCGGCAGCATCCCCGGCTCCTGAGGCACAGCCAGCCAAGCCGAAGCCATCGCCAGGCACTGCTCTTTGGAAGTTTCCCAAGTACATTCCCGGGCAAGACCATCAACGAACTGCAATCAAAAACTGCGTGACCGTTGACCAAGGCGGACAGGCTTATGCGTGCATCGGCGATCGAGTGATTGCTTTTCGTGACAAGAAGGGCCAAATCCAGCAAAGTTGGGAATACAAAGTTGGCGGTATCATTCCGGGATCAGCTGTTGTCGGTCGCGACGGCAACATCCGCGTGCACGCGGGCGACGGAATGTTCCATTGCCTCACGCCCGATGGGGATACGGTCTTTCCTCCGTTGGACATCGGCGAACCGCTTGGTTGGGCCTCTCCATTGGTCGATGTCGACGGCACGAACTGGGTCAGTCGACTGGAAGGTGGCATCACGAAAATATCCGCGTCGGGCACGACCGAGCGATCGGCATTCTTCCGATCGCGGCAACGTTTCGATTCAACTGGCCTGATCAAAGACGGCATATTGTACATCGGTGCCGAGGACGCCTACGTTTACGCCATCAAGCTCGCGGGACTCAAAGGCACGAATACCTGGGATCACGCAAACTATCGGGGCAAAACGGATTGGTTCATCAACTCTTCGCCCGCCTACCATCCTCGCGACCTGATAATTGTCGCTGCTCGCGACGAACATCTGTACGCATTTGAGACCGATGGTGGCGTTCGCTGGAAGATCCATATCCGCGGCCAAATGCTCGGCTCGCCAGTCGTGGGTGACGATGGAACGGTCTTCGTGGGAGTCAGCCTGATTGAGCGCGGGCACCAGCCGACCGGAAAGGTCGTAGCTGTTGACTCCGATTCAAAACAAGTCATCTGGGAATACCAAACCAAGGGTCCCATAGAATCCACGCCGGTCATTGGCGACGATGGAATTATCTATGTTGGAGACAACTCGGGTACCATTTACGCCCTCGAACACAGCGGCCGATTGCAGTGGCAAAAGGACGTGAAAGTCCCCATTCGTTCCTCCGGAAACATTATATCACCCGGACGGGTGGTATTCGGAGCCGACGACGGGACGATCTTATGCCTACTTTGCAGCTCGAAATCAACAAGCAAGGGGGGCTGGGGTAAATATATGGGATAAAAGCATTCCAATTGTGCGAAATAAAATCGTGGCGGAGACCCGAATCTATTAGGATGACGGTTTGGGGATCGCCGGCTTAAATTTCTGGGAACGGAGGAGTTACAATGAGAAAAGCTGCATGTTGTTTATTACTCGTCGCCATGGTGGCATCGGCGGCGGAAGCCCGCGTTTGGACGTCGTCATCGGGAAAAGCGAGAATTGAAGCCGAGTACGTCGGTTTCGAGAGCGGAAAAGTAAAACTACGGTTCGTAAGAAGTGGCAAAGAAGTCTTGATGGCTTTGGAGTCGCTGAGCCTCGACGATCAAAAATTCGTTGAGCAGGCACGTACGGAACAACGAATCAATTCTGTCGCGGCGGACGCTGATCAATTCACCAAAGCGATTGCTCAAGACCCCTCCAAAGCTGGACCTTACATCCTGCGAGGCATGATGCGGATTAACAAAGGGGAGGCAGAAGCTGCCCTGGAAGATTTCCAAGCGGCGCTCAAAATCGCACCCACCAATGCGGATGCACTGAATGGTCGCGGCAAAGCACATTCAAAGCTTGGTAAAGTTGTCGATGCTCACCATGACTTCAACGAAGCGATCAAGCAAAACAAAGATCTTCCTTCCGCGTATCGCAATCGCGCAGACAACTTGAGAAAGCTCGCTCGCTCGCCTGAGAGCGTCCCCGAGCTAGATGAAGAGATCGAACGCTTCGGTCGCAACATGCATTTTGCTTACTCAAGTAACACACGGAAAACGCCTTGGCAGCCACTGAACTCGACTGCTGGCCCGACCACTCCCAATATGGTACTGCGACAAATGGCCAAGTTCGACTTGGACAAAGCACGCGACCTTGAATTGGCTGGTTACGGCGGTGGCGGCGGCGGTTATGGAATCGGCGGTTACGGCGCTGGTGGACCCGGATACGGCGTTGGCGTTGGCGGACCTGGATACGGAGTCTTGCAAGCCGGTTTGAAGGTTTACCCCGAGCAAGTCGTTAAGGGCGAAGTCGTCACGTTGGTTGCAGACCCCGAAGAGCTCGTCAAAGGTATGCCCTCAGTCGTTAAGCCCGGCAAGCGTGGAACCGGTAACGCCTTTGACGCATCGGCTGGCAACGGCATCGAAGCGGTTGATTTCTACCGCGACGCCAACAACGACGGACAGTTGAATCCTTCGACGGACGTTCTTTTGGCCACCGACGAAGACGCCAGCGATGGATTCTCTGCAGAAGTTTCGACGAGTGCGTTCCCGCTTGGCCCGCAAAGTTATTTTGCAGTTCCCAAAGGTGCTGAAGGCACTGGCGAACCTACGGACGCCGAGAAGCAAGCTGCTGCTCAATTGAAATTAACGGAAAGCCTACTCACCAAAACCGCTAAACTCGAACGCAATGTTGCTAAACGCGCAACGGCTGCAGCCAAAGCAGGTGGTTTGAGTAGCGACGAAAGTAAGGCACTTTCTGATTACCAAGACAAAGCTAACGAGATGGTTGAAGAGGCTCAGGAAAAACTGGCTAGTGCATACCCAGAGCTTTCAGAACAACTGAACGATGCCAAGCCGCCAATTGGTGGCGCCAAAGACGAGATTGGTCAGTCCAATCCGACAGGCGCCGCTGAAAAAGCGGAAGCAGCAGCTGACAAATTAGATGAACTCGCCAAAGCACTGGGCGAAGAAGCCAAAAAATCCGCCAGTAAAGGTCGAGCTGCAGGTGCTCCTGCCGCCGCTCCTGGTGAAGTTGTTCCTCCGCAAACGGCTAAAGGCGGTCCTGGTGGTCCCGGTCCCGGTCCCGGTCCTGGAAGCGATAGCCCTGGCGAAGACGGTGATGACACTAAGAAAGATGGCGACGACACTTACATCGACGGCGACGACACCTACATCGATGGCGACGACCTGGTAGTGGACGAAGATGACGCTCTGGATTACGTTCGCGAAGGCGACTATGACGAAGCTCGCGTTGTCTACGATCGCTTGGTAGCTCGCGAGCCAGCTAACGATTATTACCTTCGTCGTCGAGCTGGCACGTTGATCCACACCGGTGGATACGACTTGGCTGTCCGCGACTACGATCACTTGATTGCAACCAAGCCCAATGCAGACCTCTACTACAACCGAGGTTGTGCTCACTTGGCTGCTGGTCGAATCGATTCGGCAATCGCCGACTTCAGTGAATCGATCAAGCTGAATGAGACCTGGAGTCTCGCTTGGAACAATCGTGGTTCGGCCTACGCTCGCCAAGGCGATTTCGTGAAAGCTATCGCGGACTTCGACGCGGCGATCAAAATCGATTCCAATGATCGTCTGGCATATCGCAACCGAGGCTTGGCCTACAAGCGCCTCGGTGAAACGGCCAAAGCAGAGGCTGACTTTACTAAAGTCAAGTCACTAGACGGCGAATAATTGCAAGTCAAAGCAAGGCAACCTACGAAGCCCCCGCTCGTCAAACGAGTGGGGGCTTTTTTCGTAAAATGGACAAAGTTCCTAGGCAACTCGATACCTCAATTGCAGCGGGCGTTCTAGCACCCGACGCGTGAATGCTGCCAAATACGTTTCGATGTTGAATCAAACCACGCGGCATTCCACGGGGATTCTTGCTTCTACTTGTCATCGCCAAACCCTTGGCGGATAATAGCAACTCAACTTATATATGGCGACAATTACGACATCGTTTAGGGCGAGAGCGTGCAGCAATTCGATTCATACCAGGCCTGGTTGGATATCCCGCCAGCTCAACAGCCCCCCACTTACTACCGGCTGTTCGCCCTGCGGCCCTTGGAGCCCGATACGGCTGCCATCGAAGTTGCCGCGGATCGAACCATCGCTCGTGTCGAAGCGAATCGCGCTGGTCCGTATCGAATTGAATGTGAACGACTTCTCAGGGAACTCCAAATCGCCAAGGCTACGCTTACTGACCCCGTTCAGAAAGCTCGCTACGATGCCCAAATGAGCGGTCACAGCGCTGCGATTGGCAGCGAACAACAAATAAAATCTGCACCTCCAGTACCAGGCCAGGTTCCAGAACTACCTGGACCAAAATTTCACGGACCAGAACGTCAGATTGCTTCGCCGCCACCGCCAGTTCCAAGTGGCTCGACGGCCGTCGGTGGCGATTCACCGCTGCTCAGGTCGGCTCCACCTGTCCCTGGAACTTTACCTGCGGTACCTGGAACTTTACCTGCGGTACCTGGAACTTTACCTGCGGCACCTGTAACTTTACCTGCGGTCCCTGGAACTTTACCTGCGGTCCCTGGAACAGCAACGACTCAGCTAATTCATGCCCCGCCACCACCTGGAAGCCCGACGGCCGATACGCGAATGCCCTCGGCGCCGGCGGTTCCAATGGGCCCAGGAATGTCGCCCGATTCTGCCTTGCCACTTCCGCTGCCGGGACAGCAACTCGGTGCCGCGCCGACCCAGCCGCAAGCTCCGAACGCCCAACAGCCTTATGGAGCCGCACCGGGCTATGCCCAGCCCGCGTACGGACAACCGGGCTACGGACAACCGGGCTACGGACAACCGGGCTATGGTCAACCGGGCTATGGTCAACCAGCCGCATTACCCCCGCAATACCCTGCTCAGCCAACAGCGATGACTCCGGCGGACTACTATCCAAACTACGGTTATGGAGCACCTACGGCGCCAACTCAGCCGACAAACCTGCCTCCGAAAACTCCGCCATCGCCACCACCCAACGACGGCTCGTCCCCCGAGTGGGCTCCGGGAAAAAGATCGGGCCGCATAGGCAAGTCGGTAGCCAGCGCAGTGGACGGACAGAATCCCGGCTCGAAAAAGACGTCGACTGCCAAAGACCTCAAGCGGCGATCTCGAGCTAACTCGGCGAACGTCGTCGTAATCATCTTCGCTGTCGCGATCATGGTTCTGCTTGGGTTTGTGATCATGTTAATGATCTCACTAGCCAGCTAGAACCAAACAACTGACGAGTTAAACCAATGCCTAAGACTCAACCATGGTGGAAAACGCTGCTAGGCGGCCTGCTACTAATCTGCTTGGCTTTTGGCCTGTATTTCTATCTCGCCGACGTCCAGCGAACGGGCGAAACGAAACGGATCTTAGCGCCCATTGAATTCCTCTATAACCTTGGCGGAATCTGGGCCGCAACATTGCCGTTCGCGGGCTTTGGATTAGTGATGATTGGACTCGCGATAAGAGATCGCGCCATTCAACGCAATAACGGCAGTTAGCATTCAGCGCTAACAACCAGGTCTACGATTTCGGCCGACATCGTTTTCGTTTCGAGCATCGCGATCGTAGGTCTGCCGTAAGTCCAGCCGCTAGTCTCTCCAGGGTTGATTTGTATTCTGCCGCTTTCCTCGCGTTTGATGAGTGGCTTATGAGTATGCCCGTAGATCAATAGATCGTAGTCGCCGTGCATCCCAAGCATTTGGCGGCTCATGTGAGACATGAGGATTCGAGTGCCATCGGGCAAACGCAAGCAGATGGGAGCTTCGGCGATCGAGCCGATGATGGAGAAGCCTGCATAGATCCCGGGCTTGTTGCCTTCGTTATCTCCGAAGCAGGCAATTATCGGACACTTGAGTTTTCGCAGCGGAGGGATGACAAAGGTCGAAACCAAGTCGCCGGCAAAGAGCACGTACTCGCATTCCGCGCAATTGAAATAGTCCACCGCGAGGCGAATGTTGTCCATGTGATCGTGGGTGTCAGCAAATATACCAATACGCATTGTCTGTAGCGGTCAGTGTTGGTTAGCAGAATACGATGAGGGTAACGAATTACCTTATGTCACTCGTGATCGTCGGTCAATTCGATTCGCACGTCGCTACCGCCGATGTCTCTCAAGCGGGTAGCGTCTTCGGTAATGCGGCCGATGGGGTTGCCTGGGTTGGCCATTCTTGGCTCGCCGTCGCGAGAAGCTGGCGTCGGTCCGTAGAAAATGCAAAACGCATTTCCCGGAGGCCAATACCCTAATTCGCCGACGTCAAATTCATCGCGAGCATCGTCGGCTTCGGGACAATCAACTGGAATCGAGAAATAGATTTCATCGCCCCAACGACTCCCGGATGCGTCCAGCGGCAACGAGTCGACGATGGCTTGCGCCGTCTCGCTGTCGTTTAGCGCCGCGGAAAACTCTTGGCCATCGACGATGATTCGAATTGACTGTCCCATTCTGCGGCTCCAACGATAATGATTTTATTTGCGATCCGAAAGGGAGTAGGATCTGATTTGAGTGGGGAGGTAACACAGTCCTGAGAACTGTAGCGAAGAGAAAAAAACAGCCTAGCCCATCAAGCCCTTGATCGGATCGTCGTGGTAGATCGGAATCGGCCGATCGAGTAGATCATGCCAGGCAGCCGATGGCGGCAATCCCAAAGCTCGATAAATGGTCGCAGCCATATTCTCCGGAGTTTGCGGATCCGTTGCGGGAAGGCCACCGATCTTGTCCGACGAACCAACAACCGTGCCACCGCGAACTCCGCCGCCAGCGAAGAAAACCGTTTGAACCGCGCCCCAGTGGTCGCGCCCTGGCAGCGCATAATGTTGCGGCAAACCGAAAACTTTCGGAGTCCGCCCGAATTCGCTCCCCATGACGATCAACGTGTCGTCCAATAAACCTCGCTGTTCGAGATCATCCAACAACGCCGAAACGGCGCGATCCATCGGCGGCAGCAAATAGTTCTTCAAATGCGGAAACGCGTTGCCGTGAGTGTCCCATGTTTCGTTGTTTCCAAGGTTCACCTGCACCAAGTTTACACCCGATTCGACAAGCTGCCGCGCTAACAATAAAGACCAACCGAACGTATTATTACCATACGCTTCCAAAGTCTTTGGAGCAGCCTTCGTCACATCGAACACGTCTCGCATCTTTCCATCTGCCAGCAGAGATACTGCGCGCTGATGAAATCGATCGAACGAATACAATTCCTCGACTAACTCCATCTCCCGGCGTTGATCGTCCAGCTGTTTCAGTAAACCAACTCTGTCTCGAAAACGCCCTCGTGAAATCCCTGCGGGCAACGATAAACTGGGCGCAAGAAAATCGAACCCACTGGGATTTTCCGTACCGCGCTGATGGTGAAAACCGAACTCGGGCCAAGCGCCATAACTTTGCGCGTTGAACTTACAGCAACTTAGATAGTAGGGGTCGCGACGGGAGCCCATTGTGCCGGCGAACTGCCCCGGAATCACTCGACCCGTACGATGCACAAGTTTTTCGGGCAGCACGATCGCCGGAGGCAGATTATTGCTTGACTTGGTTACGTCTCCCACGATCGACGCAATGGATGGATGGTCTGTCGCTTTGGCAGCCGAAGGATCGAATCCAACGGGCATCGACGTCCGCCCCGACAACATGACCATATGCCCCTGCGAGTGCTCGTTGTAAGGATGCGTTAAGCTGCGAACGAGCGCCCACTTGTCACTTCGCGACGCCAACATCGGTAAGTGTTCGCAAATTTGAATCCCAGGTGTCTGCGTCGCGATTGGTTTGAACTCGCCGCGCATTTCTTCCGGAGCGTCAGGCTTGGGATCAAAACTATCCTGCTGAGCCAATCCGCCCGACAAGAAGATATAGATCACCGACTTCGCCTTCGGCGGCCGATCGCTGGCAGCTTCTGCACGCAACAAATCGACGTGATTCATTCCCAATCCCAATAGCCCGATCGCGCCAGCCTGCACTGCTTGGCGACGAGTGACATTGGGATGAACACTATTAGGCGGAAGTTTGGACATGACTGCCTTTATCGACAAACGGCCAACTCTCTGTGTTGATTTCTGGAGGCG
>JBLHLE010000183.1:0-9383 GCA_047620805.1 Pirellulaceae bacterium | reverse complement strand
TTATGACTCTGTGGCGGCCAGGAATCGTACAACGGCCCTTCGATATCCACCCAGTCAACTGAGATTCCAGGTCCAGTGAAGGCCATCGCCCTGCCCTGGCGAGAATAGTTTGCGACCGGTGCCAGCGACGCCGTATTAAAACCAATAAGTTCGTTGTGGTTCAACCAAACGACGATTTCGTGCTCGAGCGGGTTGTCCGCAGGAGCATCGAAGTAGCCGAGCACATAACTCGGGTGCTGCCCGCCGCGACCGTCGCCGGTAAGTTGCACAACGGAGAGCCGTCCCGCCTCGGTTCCCCGCCCGGGCAACATCTTCCCTTTGTCCCACTGAAAACCCCACAAAGAAGTTCGCACGCGGTACTTGGCAGGATAGATCGTAACGTGTTCGATACAGTAGGGATTGAACGACTCGTCTTCGTGCCGAAAGAGTCCAACTGATGCCCCGTTGCGGAATGACCCCCAGCGCTGGTGAGCTCCCTGATCCAAGTGATTTTGCTCGGCGGCCGGCGGGAATTCCGGGTCCGGCAGTTTGTTCTTCAACAGAACCCCGTCGCCATTCATTACGACGTGAGCAACAAAGCCGCCGTTATTCACCAGCGAAATACGGCGTTTCTGAATGGTCGGTGGCTGCGGCTGAGTGGCGATGGCGTAGCTTAAGATGTGATCTGCTGACTCAAGATATTTGGCAACATTGACGTGCGAAATGTCGAGTGCTTCCGGATGCTTGTCGAACCCATGCGCGGATCCGTCGGCGGGAAGATCGCCAGCCAAAGCAATCCCTGGCATCGCGAACAGGTCACGGATCGTATTCTCGTATTCGGCTCGCGTTAGACGTCGCAGGCGCGGTATGTCTTTCGAGCTCTTGCGTTCCGCAGCGACCAACGATTCTGAGAGGGACTTTGCAATCGCGTTCCGTTCCGCGGCGGACGGCTGATCGGCGTCTCGCGGAGGCATTTCACTAGCGACAATTCGATCGTGAACTTTCAACCAAAAGCGAAAGTTATGCGGGTTTGTTAAGTCGTGTGAGAGGGTAGTTAAGTTGAGCGTCGCCTCTTGAGTCGTCTTGCCGTGACAGTCCGTACAATAGCGAGCAATGAATTCAGCGGTGGAAGAATTCGTCTCTTCACCGCTCACCACCGAGGGCAATTGCACGACGCTTAGCAGCGCGAGCAGCGATATGATCCGATTGAGTTTGCACATTGGTTTTATGCCATTTTCAAACATTTGTATCATTTCTAGAGGCGATCCCATTTTTAAACGGCTACGCCATCTCCAGACAGCTAATTTTCCAGACAGCTAATTTTCCAGACAGCTAACTTTCCGTCAGCTAACTTTCCGTCAGCTACACCATGTCCAGTCCGCGCATCGTCCCTTTGCCTGTCGAGAATTCATCGACTTCGAGGCCGAGTCGTTGCAGCATTGTGACGAATAGGTTCGACAGTGGATAGTTGTTTTTCGTGTCAAAGGCGAGATGTTGTCCGTGCTTAAATCCACCGCCGGCCAAAAGAACGGGCAGGTTCACATTTGAATGCGAGTTGGCACTGCCCATGCACGTGCCGTAGAGGACCATTGTGCGGTCCAGCAGAGTAGCGTCTTCTTCTTCGGTCTTGTTCAGCGAGTCAAGGAATCCATTGAGTGCATCGAATTGGCGTTCTTCGTGTCCGCGCAGTTCAGCGAGTACTTCTGGACGATTACCGTGATGAGTGATGTTGTGGATTACCGTGGTATCAATGAACAGCGAAACGATGCGAGAAGAATCCGTTTGCAGGGCCAGTTTGATGACGTCGAACATCATCCGCGTCCGCTCGACAAATTGACGCGCATTGTTGTTCTCTTCTGGCGGCTTGCCGTCGACTTTTGGTTTGGGGCGGTACTCCCATTCTTCGGCGCTGTGAAGCCGTTGTTCAAGTTCTCGGACCGCTGTTAAGTATTGGTCCATCCGCAGTCGATCGACTGCGGAGAGTGACTTGTTCAGTCGCTTTGACTGTTCGCCGACAAAGTCGAGCGTACTTCGTCCTTGCCGAAGCGACTCCACTCGACCTTCAACTTCTTCGGGGCGACCTTGAACAAAGAGTCGTTCGAACAACTTTCGCGGACTCTTCTCCGCCGGGATCGGCGCGCCGCTGCGAGTATAGCTCAGCGTCGGGTTCTCGTTACTCATCGCTAGAACGAGGGAGGGGAATCGTGTTTGATTTCCGATTTGTTCGGCAGCGAATTGATCGAGCGAAACCCAGTTGCGGAATCCACCTCGTTCGGGGTGAGGAGTTCCGGTGAGAAAACATCTCTCAGCGGCGTGGGCACCGGTGACCCCGGGCAAGCTGACACCGGAGAAGACAGTCGTGTTCTTGCGGTGCGCCGCGATTCGTTCGAGATAGGGACTCGCTTTGTACTGGGCTCCGGAATCCTCAGGGAAAAAATACTGAGGCAGAATTCCCATGTTAGTCTGAATTGCCACCATCCGCCGCGGGGAAGCTGCTTTGTCGGCCGCCAGCGCTGGCTTCATGGCGTCGAGTAACGGCAAGGCCAGAGTGACGCCGGAAGCAGCGAGGAAAGTCCGCCGCGACAAGGGGCGGCGTTTGGACGAAAACGGCAAGTGCATTGGAAGCCTCTCGGGAATTTCAGGAAACTAAAAGTCCGCGGCGGTAGTCCGCAAAAATATAGGTAGGGCTATAATACCAAGTACAAGCGAGTCGAAGATAGGCGGTAAATGTCGCTCCAAACCAATTACTCGTATCATAGCCTGCCAGGCTGTGAGTCCCGCCAGCGCCAGACGCATCGCTGTCTTTACGATCTACCGAACATCGAGACCGATATCTCGAATCGCAAGCCATTCAGGCTGCCTGGGCTACGAAAAACACCTCGTCTCGTAACCTGTCGGTGGGCTGTGTAAAATTGGGCGTTCCAGGTGGCAAACGGCGTATCCCAGGCAGAATGTTTCTGTTCCGGAGAGTCTTAGTAGTTGCAACTGAGGATCGCGAGCCAATTGAGTATTATTTCTACTGCGTAGCAGTATGGATGAAATCTAGTTTGGCGGTCTATGGAAGGACTCTCGCAAAGACGCGAAGGCACAAAATTGGTGCACAGTTGTTTTCTTGCAGGGAACATCCCAACGAACATCCCAACGAACATCCCAGCAGAACATCCCAGCAGAACATCGTTACCGCTACTGCCGATCAGTCTGTCGTTGCCGCCGGGTGCCAGGGGGACACAGCATCAGCTGACAATCGTGACTAATTGCCAGCTGATCCAGGAATGCAGATCATGAATGTTGCCGAGTTTACGGGTAGTAAAGTCCAGGCAACATCATTGCTGCGTTACAATGTCACTTCCCTTTCGGTTAGATCGGAAACACATTATCGCCCGAACCGGAGCCGAAGTCGTCTTCGAGACCTGCGTAGATGTCGTCCACCCCGCCATCGCCAGAAAGCATGTCAATATCGGTCGTGGCATCGTCGATGCGATTTCCGAGAAGTGCTGGAACGACACCGAGGTTGGAGTTCCAGGCGTTTAAGACTTGGGCTAGTTGAGCGGCATTGAGTAAACCAGCGTCCGCTACCAAGCCACTGATGAGAACGTCGCTGCTGGTTCCGCCGTGCAACGCATCCATGTCGTCACCGCCGACGAGCAGATCTCGGTCGCTAGTGCCGAAGAGGAGGTCGTTGCCGTCGTATCCCAGCAAAACGTCGTTACCGCTGCCGCCGTTGAGGATGTCGATAGAGGGACCACCAAAGAGGATGTCGTTTCCTCTGCCACCCGATAGTTGGTCGTTGCCGAATCCTTCGTCTGGCTGGCCCAAGTTGTCCAAGGTGCCTGCTTCATTGTCGCCAATGAGCACATCGTTGCCACTACTGCCGAACAGTCTGTCGTTGCCCTCATTTCCGATCAGTGTATCGGCACCGTCGCGGCCCGAAAGCACATCCGATCCGGTGCCGCCATAGGCAGTGTTGTCGCCTGCACCGGTCAAGATGGTGTCGTTGCCATCATCGCCAAAGATCGTATCGTTGCCGATACCACCGGCGATGTAATCGTTGCCGCCGCCGCCGTGGAATTCGACGGGCAGATTCAAGTTACCGCTGATCGTCATGCGGTCACTCGATTCCACACCGTAGGCAACGATCTTTCCGGTTACGGCAAACGGACCATAAAACACGTCGTTGATGCGAGTCAATGCTCGGTTGCCACCACCGTTGGAGAAGATGAATCGATCGGGCCCTGCGAGACCTTGAACGTACAAGTCGCCGCTTTCAAATGGCCGACCGTCAAAGACAAAGGTTTCCATCGTCGTCCAGACAACATCTCGATTGGCTCCCGAGGTACCGGATGAAACAAAACTGCCGTCCGTTGTGGCGGGGAAGACAATCACACCGTCGGCATTGAAGAGATTCAAAATCAATTTGTCGCCCGGATCAACAGCGGCGGGATCGTCACCGTGGAAGGTGATGTTCGTCGTTTGATTGGTCGTCATTTCAAATGTGTCTTCTTCGAGTCCGCCGGAAATTGAGATGTCGAGCAGGGACCCACCCGTCGCGGTGTTCAGATTGTAGGAGTCTTTGCCGGCACCGCCGTTGATGGTCAAGCTTTCCAGGCTCTGATGATTGAGTGTGCCGCTGGAAATCCCCGTGATCTGGCTCGTCGTGACGACGACTGTGCTACCAGCGGAGTTTGCCGTGTCGTCCAGGTTGAGCGAGTCGGTGTCGCCGAGTCCGTCGATCGTGAAATCGCCGGTAAGGCTGGTGGTGGTCAAATTAATCGTGTCGGGGCCGGAGCTCCCGGTGATTGTTCCGGGGTTGGTCGTGTCGAGCAAACTGCTGATGTCGATGCTCGTGTTGCCAGTAATGGCGATCGCTCCGCCAGCTTCAAGTGCTCCGCCAGTTAAGGAGACGGTACCATCGACGAGCAAGGTCATGTTTCCAGACGTGTTAGCGCCAGTCGTCATTGCGAAGGGACCGCCTGTGGTGACATCCAAAGTCGTCAACGCATCGGTTGCACCAATGTCACCCGCGAACGATGTGGTACCATCGGCGTTGATCGTCAAAGAGTGGAGACCGTCTATTGTCGAACCGAATTGGACGTTGCCGGTGCTCGTCAGGACGGTATCGTCACCCAAAATGACTGCACCGCTGTAAGTCTGGTTTGCCACTACGACCGAGCCGCCATCGATATTGATGGTTTCGGTAGCGTTGACAAGTAGGTCGCCGCTGAGCGACAAGGCAGCGTCGATGGTAAAGACGTCGTTGCCATTGGCTGCGTTGAATGTGATGGACTTCACCAACGTCAGATCGACTTCGAATGTTTTCTCGTCGATGCGAATGAGACTCGCCGCGCTGGCACCCGAGGCTGCCATTACTAAGTTACTGTCGCTGATGACGAAATTGCCACCGGAAATCGCCAGAGTGAGATCGTCATTCGAGATGCCGCCGTTGGCGTCGGTGATAACCAGGTTACCGCTGGCGTCCAGCGTGATCACGGTTTCGACCACACCGAAGTTCTCGATTTCTACGTCGTTTCCGGTGTCGCCTTGATAGTCAATTTGAAGAACGTAGATGTTGCCACCGAACGATATTTCAATGAACGATTCATCGGCAATGCCATCAAATTCACCCGACACCGCGTCGGCGTTGTCGTTGGCAACAATCACATAATTCCCGATCGCCGGAACGGAAGTGAATTGAAGATCCAATATCGCATTGTTGAGAGCAACTGTACCTGCGACGTCGAGTTGATCGGTACCAGCGGTTCCCAGGTCGATGTCCAGAGTGGAAGCATCGTTGAAATTCATATTGCCAACAGCGAGCGTGCCGATTTCTTCTGCGTCGGCGCTAGCGCCGGTCATGTCGCCGCCGAGGTCGCTTCCGGGTGAGAGCGTTGCATCCGATGACAATACATCGGCGTTGACGTCACCAGTACCCGAAAGATTCTCACCAGTTGCAAGATTTACCTCAGTGGCACCACCGGTCAGGTTCAGAGTTCCATTGATGATGTTGAATCCACCCAGTTCGACGATGTCCGCATCGTTGACGACGAGGGTCGCGATAGTATCAACCAAAGTCTTGCCAGCGGTCTGGTAGCCAGCGTTGCTACCGTCGCCGATTGTCAGTGTACCACTGTCTGAGTGTACCACGGAGCCAGATTGGCCAGTGACCGGAGCGGCGACTGTGCCTTCCCCGGAAAGCGTTGCACCACCTTGCACGTCAACTGCAGCGGGACCAATTTGACCGTCAACATCCAGCGTACCCGCCATCACTGTTGTAGCGCCGTCGTACGTATTGACTGCGGTTAGCGACAGGATTCCGGTTCCCATCTTCATCAGACGGTTGTCGGAGACGATCTGTTGGGTACCCGCACCCAAGGCTGAAGCGGGGATCACCGAGAATGCTCCAGCGTTAATGGAATACTCAAGTATAAGGTTGGCGTTCCCACCTGTATCTTCATGGGAAACCGCGATCTCGAAGAAGCCGTCGACGGGAACCACGATGGTTCCGCTAGTAGAAGTGCCCGCAGTTAGTCGTTGCACAATTTCTTCACCGGAATCGAAGACGCCGCTACTGTCGAGGTCGATCCAAACTGTCGCGGCTTCGTCACCCGTCAAGCGGAAGTCATAGTTGCCAGCCGGAAGCTCGATAAAGCCCTGGAGGTAAGCTGCAAACTGGTCGCCGTCGAGAGTAACACCTGTTAACGAGTTGTAAATCGTATTACCTGTCGGGAAGTTGATGTCCGCGACAGGAGCTGTCGATTCGTTGAAGCCTTGAGCTTGCAGGACTTCCATGATGGGTCGGCCACTGGTGGCGTTAAGCAAATCTTCGCGGGACTCGTTATTGTTAGGCACACCGGCGGCATCCAAGTCGTAAAATCGCGAGTTCAGACCGTTGGTGGTCATTGTCGCGTCGGTGTACAGTTCGCTGCCTTGAACGAAACGGAGTGCAAACGGATTGGCGCCGTCTAGTTGCTGGAGTCGCACTTCCATGCCCTCTCCCCCGCCACCTTCGTACATCGCGACTTTAATGGTGTGGAGTCCAGCCGTCATTGCTTGGTCGGTGAAACGCTGTGTATGGCCCTGGTGGCGATTGTTGAACGTGGTCAATTCGCCATCAATGTACAATATGCTGCCATCGTCGCTGGCCGTATTGAAGCGATAAGTCGCGTCTTCTGGAAGGTTGATATAGCCTTCCCAGACGGCACCAAATCGGTCACCTGGAACACCGGGCAGTGTACCGAAGTCAAAGTTTCCAGATGTCGCGTGTACCGCTGGAGATTGGGGGTCGACCGTCAGGTTTTCGATGTTCAGCGTCGGACCAGCCAAACCAACCCAGCCGCGACTCGCGTCGGCAAAATTAAAGGTCTTGCCGGCGGCATTGTTGTTCGTTTCAAAGAAGTAACCGTTTAGGTCGGACGCTGAATCGAAAATATCCAGTACTCCGCCAAAGCCTGAGACAACGCCGTTAACGATAATGTTACCGGAACCGTAGACATTGAGTTTGGAGAATTCCATTTCGATGTCGGCATCGATTGTCATTGTATCGAGGCTATCGTAAGAACCAATTCCGAACTGACCTCCACTCACTACTGTGGTGCTGATCGAAGCTGTCGCCGCGATAGTATTGTTGCCACTCAGATTGACAAGAGCACCTGTGGCACTTGTGATTTCGTCGCTGCCATCGCCGTCGAGGTCGATCGAGGTGGCGCCGTTACCGGCCAGTGAGATCGCTTCGCCTGCAATGGTGACTCCGCCGAACAGCCCGAGACTCGCACCGTCTCGAACTGCCGTGCCCGCGCCCAGCGGACTAAGTGCCGTTGCAGATGCGGCGACAAGGGTTCCACCCATGACCATTGTTTCGCCATCGAAGGAGTTGTTGCCCAAGAGAGTGGCCACGCCTGTGCCGCTCTTCATGACCGAATTATCCGATACGGCACCGAGGAATGTGAAAAAGCCATTTTGCGTTGTAGTGTTGATGACGGTTTCGGTAGGAATGGCGCTTGTTGCTGGGCCGTCAACGCGAAAGGAAACGTGGTCGCCGCCGCCGCCTTCGTTGAATCCCATGACGATGGGGTAGGCAGTTCCGGCTTGCAGGTTGGTGTAAGTAATGTTTGCCGAACCACCGCTATTGAAGCCGCCATCATTAAAGACCGAGTCTCCGTCTTTGTCTAAATACAGTGAGGCGTTGTCGTCGGGATTACCGCCGCCGTTTTGGCCTCGGGAACGGAAGAAATAGTCACCGGTCACGTCGGGAGTGAAGAGACCATTCCACACGATTTGGAAGCTACCGGCATCGTTGGGGATGCCTGCGGTAGTGCCAAATAGGTCCGACCAAGGGTACGGCGCCCCGGTTGTTCCTTGGCGATTTTGATCGAATCGCATCTCCCCGAAGTTGAAGACACCACCGGAATGTGAGGGAGTTAGGCTTAACAGTCCAGCCGATTGGCTAATACTAGCATCGCTGTTGATGGTGTAGGCACCTCCGCCATTGTTATCGAAGTCGAGGTCGTTGCCCCCATTTTCGAATCGTTGGGCGCGGAGACCAGTGACGAATATGTTCGTGCCGCTTCCGTCGCCACTGATATCGCCTCCGATAGTCGTGTTGCCGTCGCCACTGAGACCCAATGCTAGGATTCCCAAATTGATATTGGGTTCAACGGTGAAAGTGCCGGCATCGGAAACGACGTTGAGCTTGCCGTTGGAATTGGCGGCTACTGTAATGCTGGCGGCCGCAGTTATCGTCGTGTCGCCCGAAATGTTTTGGAGGGTTGAGGCTCCGATGGTGATCGCTTCGTTGGTCTCGTTGAAATCGCCGTCAAAAGCAAGTGTTGCGCCATCGGCAACGGTGGTGCCTCCTGTGGCAAGACCGAGCCCGCCATCTTGGGCAACGACGAGTGTACCGGCGTTGACGTTCGTTTCGCCGTTGTAGGTGTTGTCGCCCAGCAGCGTTACCGAGCCGTTGCCGGATTTATTGACGTTGGTAACAGGTGCATCGCCATTACCGAAAGGCTGGGTAATAATGAGGTTGCCGTCGCCAGCGAGGTTGACATCCGAGGTCAGGCCGACTTCCAGTGCAGAAGTGAGTGTGACCGTTCCAGCAGTGGCTGCGAGCGTTCCGCCGTTGAAGCGGAGCGTGTCCGGTTTGGAGAGCGTAAAGTCTCCGGCAGTCGCATCGGCTTCCAAAGTCTGACCGGGGCCGAGGTCCACGAGCGTTGTGTTATTGCCGACGCCCGAAGCGTGCGTTACGCGTAGCGAGCCGGCGGTGAGGTTGAGCAGATCATAGTCGTTGGCTGTGTTGTTTAACGCCAAAGTTCCAGTGTCGGCTTTGATGAGTGTATGAGGTCCTGAAACTGCGCCCAAAACGTCCAGCGTTGTGGCCGGTCGGACGATGATGGTTGTGTCACCTGTCA
>JBLHLE010000182.1:0-9388 GCA_047620805.1 Pirellulaceae bacterium | reverse complement strand
CGTCGTCGCGGATCGCAGAAGTCCATAGGCTTCGTCGGTTCCTAACGCCGGATAGCTGGCGAATTGAGAAACGATTGTGCTGCCGTTGACGTCGACCAAGGCCACGCTTCCACCCGCCTCGTTCAATTCGAAGCTGGTGTGAAGTTCAGGTCCGCTAATGCGGTCTTTCCCCGATGCAAAAATTACGAGGTGCTCGTCATCATTCAACGTGAGACTAGCCGGTAGCTCCCACATGGTCAGATTGTTGGTGTCGTTCGTTAAGTACATTCCGCCGAGACTGACGGGGACGCCGGATGTGTTGCGCAATTCAATCCAGTCGCCATAATCCCCATCCACGTCGCGCAGAGTGGTGTCATTGTCCGCCATGATTTCCGATATCTCAGCGGCCAACAGAAGGCGGCGTTCGAGTGTTTCGAATTGGCGTTTACGATTTCGTCGATGTCGCACGAACTCACGCTTTGCGACTACACGACGACTTGGTTTTGTCGAACGACTAAGGTCAGGACGCATAATCAACTCCGTTGGTGCCTGCAGTTTCCAGCTCAATGAACCGTGTTCTCACGGGATTTTAGGTAGAGAAACTACCCTTTTAACCGTTCCGAATGGAAGTGAGATATAGTGCTGGAGATTGAAGTGTTAAGGTTAGACTAAAAGAAGGCAAAGTTTATCGCAAGTAATTTACCTAAAAAGATTTGCGCAAAATTGCGGGCGGTCGATTTGAATAGTACGAGTTTTTGCTATTCTGATGGGGTATATTCCGTAACTACCGATACTGTCGCAGTTTGTGGACGATAAACTGCTTGACGTCTGCGCTTCGTGTTTTGAACATGAGACTTGGATGATAATTAGTCGCGTACGAACAAGCGAGTGATCTGCTGAAATGGCCGAATTGAAGATTGTTCACGGTCCCGAAGAAGGGACCGAATTTGAGTTGGATCGCACCGAGTACGTTTTGGGGCGGCATCCCGATTGCCCGCTAGCGGAAATGTTTGGGGATGACGCGTTGGTCAGTCGCAGGCACGCCAAGATTACGGCGATCGACGACCAGTTTTTCGTGGAAGACACGGGCAGCCGCAACGGCACTTTCGTCAACGGTAAACGGTTGAAACGGAAGACGCGTCTCATTCACGAGGACCACATTTTTATTGGTGGCCGCGAATTTATTTTCATCAACCCCGCTGCCACCGTGTGGGATCGTATTCGCAATTCGCCGTCGGCAATGGAGGAAGTTCCGATTGAGTTCGCAGCGGATTCCCGCATCGTTTCCTCGATTCGCTTAAAGTCGCCGTCGGGGTCGTGTGATCTAGATGATAACAGTCCCGAGCGAAAGCTCGATGCCATTCTGCAACTGCTTAGCAAAATGGGGCACACTCTCGATCGTAGTCAAATTCTTGAGGATCTGCTGGATGGATTGTTTCAGGTTTTTCCAAAAGCCGACCGCGGATTCGTCGGCATTAAACCGGCGGAGGATGATGAAGTTACCCCTGTCGCCTCGCGGTTCCGGCACGCCGATTCACTACGCCAACTTTCTTTGAGCCGAACGATTATTAGCTACGTGATGGAAAACAGAGAAGCCGTCCTGTCGACGAACGCAGCGCAGGACGCGCGCTTCGAAGATAGTGCCAGTGTCAAAAGAAAAGCAATTCGTTCGATGATGTGCTCCCCGTTGATCGACGCCAGTGATCGTGTTTTGGGGGTGGTACAGTTGGACACGTCTGGCAGCAGTGTCTTCGAGCAACACGACTTGGAAATCATGAGTAGTATCGCTCCACAAGTGGCGATGGCGTTGAGTTATTCGATGTTGTTCGACGACGCCTTGGCGCAACAAGCCCTGCAACGCGATCTCGAGTTGGCTCGGCGAGTTCAGTTGGGTTTGTTGCCGTCGTCAGCCCCCGAGGTTGCGAACTGCGTGTTCTACGATTTCTACGATGCGGCCAATGATGTCGGTGGAGATTACTACGATTACATCCCGCTACCCGGCGACCGTTTGGCGGTCGTAATGGCGGACGCTTCCGGCAAAGGTGTCTCCGCCGCGTTGTTGATGACAAAGGTGTCGAGTGAGCTGAAATTCGCGTTGTCGATTGAAGATGACGCCAGAGCTGCCATCGAGCGAGTGAATCGGAGCCTCTGTGAGGCTCGCTTGGCAGGGCGATTTGTGACTATGGTCGTCGCCGTAATCGATCTCAAAACTCGCAAAGTGAGTCTCGTTAACGCCGGCCACACCGACCCACTACTACGTCGCGCAGATGGGACAGTGGTCACCGTTGGTAGCGAAGAACGCGGTATGGCAATTGGTATTATCGAGGATCGAAAATACGTGTCGTACCAATTTGCGCTGGAAGTTGGCGACTGTCTGGCACTGTTCACCGACGGCTTTAACGAGGCGGAAAATTCGGACGGCGACCTGTTCGGAATGCAACGAATAAAGCAGTGTCTTATCTCGGAAAGCGGCGATGCGAGACGAGTTGGGGAACTGATCGTGCAAGACGTTAAATCGTTCTTGAAAGACCATCCGCAACGCGACGATATGTGCATGCTGTGCTTCAGTTACGAAGACATCCGCGACACCGAATTCTAAGCCGCTTTCAGCTTGCGGAAGCGGGCAACAAACGCACCGCCGTTCCGGCAGAATCCGCTGTCGTCATGTCCGCAGGCGGCTATCATTTCAGTGGTTTATGCCAGTAGAATGAGCGGCTTGAAATCTATGATTGGAGCAGTCGGTTATGGAGTTGCGAGTCACTTTGCGGGACGACGGCATCACGCACGTCCAGCTAACTGGAAAACTCGACGTCGAAGGTCTGCACCTGGTAGACGCACAGTTTCATGAAGTGACTGCGATCCAGGGGCAGCCCTCGCTGGTCGATCTGAGCCAGTTGGAGTTTATTTCTTCGCTCGGGATGGGGATGCTGATATCGTGTTCCCAATCCTTGCGGCGGCATGGAGCTAGGATGGTGCTTCTCTGTCCTTCGCAAGATGTCGAAGAAGTGCTCAGGCTTTCGCGGTTCGAGGAACTGATGCCAATCTGTCACTCGCTGGCTGAAGCACTTCAAATACTTCATACGCGGATCGAGTGACCGTCGTCGCTCGGTACCCGTGGTATTACGCTTGAGATTGATTGACGAATTCGGCCGGTTTGTCGGAAGTTTCGATGATTTTTTCCACGTAGCGGACGCTGTATTGACCAACTGCGGTCCAGTAGAGCGAATACGTGACGGGCACGAGGTAGAGTACTAAGACCGTTGCAAACAGTTCGCCGAACGCTACACTCGTCGCCATCGGAATAAGAATCTGGGCTTGGAATGAAGTTTCCAATAAGATCGGGCTGAGTCCGCCTATCGTTGTGACGGTCGTTAGCAAAACCGGGCGAAAGCGTCGTTTTCCAGCTTCCGTCAAAGCTACTTGAACTGGGACGCCCTGGCGAACTTTCGCGTTGATAAAGTCGACCAAGACGATGGAATCGTTCACGACAATACCAGTCAAAGCTACCAAGCCGAACATGCTGAAAATCGTCAGAGGCAGTCCCATTATCGCGTGGCCGATGACCGCTCCGACGATACCAAACGGAATGATGAGTAAGATCAGGAGGGGTTGAAAGTAGGAGCGAAACTCAATAGCGAGGAACACAAACATGACGAGCAACGCCACTCCAAAACCGACTTGAAGGCTTTTAAGGGACTCGCTTCTTTGCTGCTGTTGGCCCTCCCATCGCACTCGCGTATTGGGAAACTCCTGCTGTAGTCGCGGTATCACTTCGCTCTTGAGTTGCTCAACGATTAGGTCCGCGTTGCCGACCTTCTCGTCCAAGTCGGACGATACAGTGATGGATCGCATTTGATCGATCCTGTTGATCTCAGAGTAGCCACGGACGATGTCAATTTCCACCAATTCGGTAATGGGCCGCTCGTGGCCGTCGTCGAGTCGTACTCGGATTTCGTCGAAGTTCGAGAGCGTTTGCCGCTGCTCTTTAGGATAGCGAACCATCAACTTCACTTCGTGTCGTCCGCGTTGTAGACGCATAACCTCTTCGCCGTAGAATGCGCCTCGTACGCTCTCCGCCAGATCGGACAGACGCACGCCCATGGCGGTGGCCTGTTCTTTGATGCGAAAGCGGTATTCCCACTTGCCGGGCACGGAGTCGTCTTTCACATCGAATGTGCCGGGAAAGTTTTCCATCTCCTCTTTGCAACGATCCACCATTGCGTTCAGCTCGTCAGTGTGATCTGTGTCGGCGAGCACTTTGAATTCAATTGCAATCCCGCCCGGTCCACCGCCCCGAGCCGCGATGCTTAGTTCTTCCGTACCGGGAACTACTCCAACTTCCTTCCGCCAGTCCGCGGCGATGCGATCGCTGCGGATGTCCCGGAACTCCGTGCTCAATAACTCAATTTCAACCGTTCCGACATGACTTCCGCTGGACGACGATTGTCCGCTACCGCCGGGCCCTTCCGAACTGACCTGTTGACCGACTGTGCGATACGAAACGGATGCCACTTTGCTCCCTTGTTTTTCGTAGCGGTCAGAAACACGCCAGAAAGCGTCCTCGATGTGCTGCGTCCACTTATCTGTTACTGACTCCGGAGTGCCGTCGGGAAATGTAATGTTGGCCGAGAGACTATTTCCGTCCAGTTTCGGAAAGAAGTTCGTGCGAACAATGCCCGAGTTGATCAATCCCGCACAGCCGATCATGATCCCCACGCATCCAGCGAGTACGACTATCCGATGGTTCAGCGACCAATGCAATGTCGGGGAATACACCGTTTCGATGAACCAGGCGAGTCCGGCTGACGCTCGCTTGTTGGCCCATTCAGCTACGGTTATTACCCACGTAAACGGGTAAAAGATGATGCGCCCGAACGTGAACAGCAAGCTATCGTGGTGCGACAAGTGACAGGGCAAGATGGTCACACTCTCGACCAGCGATGCGACCAGCATTGCGATTATCGCCGCCGGCATCACCGCCATAAACTTGCCCATGACTCCGCTCACAAACAAGAGTGGCGAGAAGGCCACGACGGTGGTTGAAACTGACGCCACCACCGATGGCATTACTTCCACGGTGCCGTCGTAGGCGGCTTGCCGAAAGTTCTTGCCCATGCCGCGGTGAACGTAGATGTTCTCTCCGATTACGATGGCGTCGTCGACCACAATTCCCAGTGCCATGACAAATGCGAACATCGAAATCATGTTTAGCGTCTGGCCGGTCAAGTATAGATAACTACCTGTGATCATGAACACGAAGGGAATGCCCATCGCGACCCAGAATGCCAAGCGGATTTCCAGGAATAGAACGAGCAGCACCAGGACGATCAGCAGGCCTTGCCAGCCGTTCTTTAGAAGGAGTTCGAGTCGGCTGCGAACTTCGATCGATTTGTCTCCCCAGGTTATCAATTTGTAACCGTAGGGCATGTTTTTCTCGGAGACGTATTTCTTTACTGCATCCACAACGAGGAGCAAGTCTTCGGTCTTGCTCCGCTGAACCGTAAGGGCCAGGCCGGGCTTCCCGTTGATTTGGCTGACGGCGGCCGTGTCGACAAACTCGTCGCGGACAGTTCCCAAATCACCGACCGTCAGCACGGCCCCGTTTGTTTGTGTCACCAGAGGAATTTTGGCGATGTCGACGCCACGCGTCTTTCGGTTGTTGGCGCGCAGCAATACTTCTTGGGACTCGCTGCGGATCGAGCCGGCCGGAAGTTCGCGATTCTCCCGTCGGACCGTCTCCGCAACTCGCCGCAGTGTCAAGTTGTGAGCTCGTAGAGTCTCCTCTGGAATTTCTATGTCAACCTGGTAGTTGCGACCGCCAGAAACGTCGACCTGTGAGATTTCTGCCAGCAGCAACAAGTCGTCGTGAACCTGTTCGGCTAGCTGCCGCAGCTTTAATTCACCTCGCTCGTCCTCAGTCGCTGGCCCAATAATTCCCACGCGAATCGCCGTTCTGCGGGAGGTGACCATCGCGATTTCCGCGTCTTCCGACTCCTCCGGGAAACTCGGGATTCGATCGACGGCGCTGCGGACGTCATCGACGACCTGGTCGGGATCGAGCACGTTGGATTCGAGTTCGAGAACAATGTTTCCCGCACCTTCGGACGCAACAGAAGTTACTTTCTTGATACCCTCGACCGACCGCACCGCCGCTTCAATCTTTAAGCAAATTGCCTGCTCGACTTCCTGCGGTGCGGCGCCTGGATAAACAACCGTCACCAGAATCCGATCGAGATCGAATTCCGGGAACGACTCTCGACGCAATGCAATGAAGGCAAGCGTGCCAACGGCCAGAACGGCGATAACAATAATGTTAAGGCCGGCGCTGTTGTTAATTGACCATCTGACAATGGACTTCATGGGCTATTACGAATCGCGACTGCCATTCCCTCCACTGGAGAAACGAGTGGTGAAGTAACGGCCATATCGCCGGGGCGTAGCTCCGAATTGTCGCCGAGCACAATTGCGGATTCATCTTGCGTAACCGCAACGCGGACTTGAATTGGAGTTAGTACGTCGCCCCGTACGACCCAAACCGTGTTACCCGGTTGTATCGCTCGATCGGGAAGTCTTAGTAAACCGATTGGTGGCGTCGCCGTGACGCGGACATTGACAAACATTCCCGTCAATAACATCGGCGGTCGCGAAATGCCCTTTCCGGAAATGCCCTTTCCGGAAACTGCTGCGGCTACTCGATTGACCTCGCGAGGAGATGACACGTTGACTCGGCAACGAATCATGCGAGTTTGGGCATCGATTCCACCGACTTCGTAGCGGTTGAGCAAGCCAACCCATTCGTATTCAGCCGAGTTGAGTTTATAGATGACTTTTGCGGGCGTTTCCGGAAACTGAAATTCATCACTATTGGTGGGATCCGGAGCGGGTGCCGATTGCCAGAGCCAATCCATCTGCCGCATGTGTAGCGTGCAACTCACGTCTAGACTCGAACGATCTTGCAGTGCAACGACGACGTTTCCCTTTTGTAAGTATCCGTCTTGTTCCACGTTTTCGGCAACGATCACTCCGGTTACCGGGGCCTTCAACACGCAACGGCTCAGTTCCAGCTCCGCCTTCGCTTTTTGGGCATTGGCCAACGCCTTCGCACTCGCAAAGCGTACCTTGCGTGTTTTGAGCAACTGCAATTGGTCCGAATGACCTTGCACTGTGTTTCGAGCTGCCAACTCGTTGCGGCGAGCCGCGTCGACTTCTGTCTGTGAGAAGACTCCGGGGTCGTCGATGTCAGCGAATCGAGCTAATTCGCGCTGACGAATGACTAGCTCCTCATTCGCCAAGGCTATCTGATTCATGGTCGATTCGACTTCGACGTCCTGTTCCTTCAGATTCGCATCCGCTTGGGTTACTTCTTCGGCCAGGCGTTGAACTTCCAGCTTGTACTCGGAGTCATCGATTCGCACCAGAACATCGCCGGTTTTCACTGATCGACCGGGGCGGCAATTTTCTGCCTTGAATGCGACTCGCCCTGCAACTTCCGCTGCGATATTGATTTCACGAAGCGCTACGACAATGCCGTTTACGTCGAAAGTAATGCCATCCTGGTGCTCTACGACTTCAGTAACCTCGACGGCTAAGCGTTGGTCGCCCTGAGGTGTCTCTTGGCGGGCCTTGGCTTCCCCAAAAAGTATGAAAGCGCCTATTCCCAGGCCGATCAGAGTCACGGACATGATCGCTTTAATGATGATGGAAGTTTGGCTCATACGTGATACGCTTTCGGGAGCGACTGAGGCTGCGGCCGCTTCTGGGACTTCAAGTCGTTGTCCCGTATAGTGTTACGGTGGCGGGTCCCGGCGTCAATAGCAGCTCGTTTCTATTGTAGTGGCTGCGGAAGTGTGGGGAAATCCGCAATATTTGACTATTTATCCTGACCCGCATAATCGTCAAAGTCCGATTCTGACAGTGAGAAGTCGCGCGGCAGATTTGCGCGCCACTACCTAATATCGATTTTGCGACTCGCGCTTCACTGGCCCACTAATAATGCATCGATTCCTGTTAGTATATTTGCCGCTCTTGCTGCTGGCGGGCTGTACTGTTGGGCCCGATTTTCGGCGTCCAGCGGTAGCGGTGCCGACAGACTGGCCCAGCGTCAAGGAGTTAGATGAACAGGCATTGTTACCACCGGGAGTTGGTTCTTCCTTCGAGCAAGAGCAATTGGCGACTTGGTGGCAGGTCTTTGACGACGAGACACTGGACTCACTAGTCCAAGAGGCAGCCACGCAAAGCATTGATCTCCGGCAAGCATCGTTGCGAATTCTCGAGGCGCGTGCACAGAGAGGAACAGTACGCGCCGACAAGCTGCCAGCATTCAACTACGACGCCTCTTTCAATCATCAAAAGACTTCGACATCCGGTGGTTTCATCGGGCAGATCAATAGTGGCGGCGGACCGGGAATCGCCATCGATTCTGTGAACGATCAATGGTCAATGGGAATCAATGGGTCGTGGGAATTGGATGTGTTCGGTCGAATCAAAAGACTGATCGAAGCGGCGGATGGCGAGTTGGCCGCCAGCGTATGGGACTATCGTGACATTCATATCATCTTGCTTGGTGACGTCGCAACCAACTACATCGACGCCCGCGCTTTTCAACGAAGAATCGAGATTGCCGAACGCAACTTGACCGCCCAGCGTCGTAGCCTTGAGATCACTTCCAAACGCTTTGACGCCGAACTAACCAATGAACTCGACGTCGCGCAAGCTCGAGCGAACGCGCTGAGCACGGAAGCCGAGATTCCACTGCTGCGAATTGGCTACCGACAGGCAGTCAATCGACTCAGCGTGTTGCTCGGACGACCGCCCGGTTACGTCGACGAGACGCTCGGAGAGTCTCGGCCGATTCCAATTCCCCAGCGCGAAATCGCTGTGGGCATTCCGGCCGACCTGCTTCGCCGCCGGCCCGATATTCGACGCGCTGAATGGCAGTTGGCTGCGCAGAATGCTCGCGTCGGTTCGGCGATCGCGGAACTCTACCCGGAGTTTAGCATCGCGGGTAGTTTTGGAGCGGATAGTCAACAGGCCAGTCAGTGGTTCACACCCACGAGCTTGGGAGCCAACATCGGACCGTCCATGCGTTGGAACATCCTGAACTTCGGCAAACTCCGCAACAATGTTAGAGTTCAATATTTCCGCAATGGCCAGGATTTAGCCACTTACGAAACCACTGTCTTGCGAGCTGCAGAGGAAGTGGACAATGCGTTGATGTCCTACACGCGCGAACAGCAACGTTTAAAAGTGCTTAGAGAGGCTGTAACCGCTTCGGCGCGGGCAGTCGAACTGTCTCAGAAACAGTACACGCAAGGCACCTCGACGTTCCAGCGTGTGTTAGATTCTCAACGCTCCTTGCTGCAGTCAGAAGACCAGGTCGCGCTGAGTCAAGCGAATGCGAGCAAGAATA
>JBLHLE010000181.1:0-9426 GCA_047620805.1 Pirellulaceae bacterium | reverse complement strand
CCAATCGATGCCTACGATACGTTTGAAAAGTTGACCCAATCCCTCGATAGTATTCTCGCAAACGTCGGACAACAATTCAAAATTTGCTTCAATTGATTATGATAATTTATTTATAGGCGGGTGCTTAGCTTGCGAATCGCTATAATCGTACATCGAAAACAGCGTGAGCATTTTGATTTGCAACCCGCTATACTACGTATCGCGAGATACTCACCCAACCCAACTGGAGTCCCCAATGAGATTTTCCGTCATTTTCAAATCGTTTTTAGTGCTTGCCCTCGTCGTCACCGCGACCCTTTCTGCAGAAGAAACTGCGACGAAAGAGTCGACGGCTTTTGAGGCGCTGACCGGAGCGAATACTCCCTTGAAGAAAGGGGAGGTGATTGCATTCTTCGGCGACTCAATCACGGCAGCCGGCGCTCGCAAGGGTGGCTACTGTAACTTGCTCGCAAGCGCCATCGCCGCGAGTCACCCAGAGCTGGAAGTGAAGCCGATCTACGCTGGCATCAGCGGACACAAAGTCCCCAACCTACAAGGTCGACTCGAACGCGACGTGCTGTCGAAGAACCCCACCGTCGTGTTTATCTACATCGGTATCAACGATGTTTGGCACGGAAAGAACGGCACTCCCAAAGACAAATTCGACGAAGGCCTCCGCGACCTGATCAAAAAGATCAGCGACGCCGGCGCTACAGTCGTCCTCGCAACTCCCAGCGTGATTGGTGAAAAAACTGATGGCACCAATAAGTTGGACTCGTTGCTCGACGAGTACGCCGACATCAGCCGCAAGGTGGCCAAGGACACGGGTGTCACCATGTGCGATCTGCGCGGCACCTTCCTTGCACGTCTCAAGGAGATTAACCCGGAGAACAAAGAACGCGGCTTACTGACTGGCGACACTGTCCATCTAAACGCTGCAGGCAATCAATTCGTCGCAGAACAAGCAGCAAAGTCGATCGCCGCAGCATTGAAGAAACGTAAGTAGCTTTACGTCGTGGTAGCTCGAAGCAAGACTTGCCACTAGAGAAGACTTGCCACTAGAGAAAGCTGTACCTTGCGAAGCCTTCGCGACCTCACGAAGTTTTCTAAATACGCGGTCGTAGTACTCTGCTGTTGGCAGAGTTTTACGGCCGCACGTGCAGCTGATGACCTGGCAGCTGATGACCTGGCAGCCGATGACCTGGCAGCTGATGACCTGGCAGCCGATGACTTGGCGTTAGGCAAACAGACTGCGGAAGTACAGCGGCAGATGGAAGCCGCAACCAAAATCTATTCGCATTTTGCCACTGGTCACATCATCGCAAACCGGTCCTCCGAACGACAATGGCCCGAGAAGATGATAGCTCAACAGGTGAAACTGCTATCGGAATTGCGGAACTGGTCCAAGCAACCTCTTTCGCTGCGAGAATTAGTCAGTCATCCCGACCCAAAGGTCCGCACGTTGGTGCTGGGGGCGTTGTACATCCGCGAGGATCCACATGAACTGCCGTTGATAGCCTCGTTGTCAAAGGACAAGGCGGCGACGTTCAAACACGCACACGATTGTTTAAGTTCCGGGGGATTCAACGGCGATTTGGCGCTTATCGAAACTCCCCAGAGGGTCCGCGACGTAGCGCGAGCGATGCTCGCCCCGTACTTAAGATCGGCGAATGTGGACGAAAATACTAAGTTTGCCAAATACTGGAACGAAAGAAAGAATCGAGAGTCATGCGCGAGTTGGTTCCTGGTCAAGGTAATGCGTGCTACTCGCAACACTACCCTGCGACCCGAATTCCGGGCCGATATTCAAGCAGTGCTCAAGCCTGTAAAAGCTTTACCACCCAAAGAACGCGCGTGGACGCAGGTCTTCCTCCGCTGCATGAGCTTTACGAATATTGACCCTGACCTCAGCGACGAAGAATGTGTCGCGGCGTTAAAGGAGATTGGACCGGACCAGCTGGTAGCCTTCTTGAACAGAGAGCGTGTCGTTGACGATCCGGATCTTTGTTTCGATGTACTCGACATCCCCAGCGGCCGCGTTTACTCGTGGATGGCTCATTTTATTCTTCATCGCGCCCCACAGTTACTGAGACCCCAAGACGCGCCAGCTCTTTTGGAGATTGAAGAGTTTCAACGGAAAACGAATTCAAAAACGCTACTCGGTACCTCGCCCGTCTGGGCAGGCGCTGCCGCAGAACTCATCAGTATTCGAGACGTGGCCAGTGCCAATCAGACGATCGCCGCCGCTCTCGAACGGTTCCCTTTGTCCCACACGCTCGGCGGCCGCTATCAGGCCAAGTTGATGTTAAGCCTCTGGCGTATCAATGGCGCTAAACGAAAACAAAAGATCGCAGACTGGCTCTACCTAGCTCAGGCAAAAGTAGTGGCGGAGAAGAGCGACGAATCCAATCACGGAGCTATTGATCTACTGCGTGGAATCGTAGCTGCAGTGCGGTCCAACACAAAGCAGCGACCCGATATAGAACAATTAATGACCGTGATCGTCAACGACCCACGATTCGATCAAGCAGACTGGCCGATGATGAAGAGTCTGCTCGAAATCGCCAGCGACGGCTTAGCAGAACCGCTCGTCAGCCAAACTGAAATCTACAGCGTCTCGCCATCCCGCCAGTCTCCACAAACGAACGACGTCATGTCGCAATGGCGAGCGATGTTGATCACTCACTACCAATAAACGTATTGGCGAAATCTGAGGTGGTAAACCTCATCAGTTAGACGCTGTAAATTGCAGCTGGAACCCAGCGTACTAGTGTCATTAGCTGCTAGACTTTGACCTTTCCATAAAGCATGATAGACCGTGGCACTCGCCCCAGTCCAACATCGAGATTCCTTACGTCAATGAGAGACAACATGAAACGTTTTCCGTCTTTTTTAGCGATTTGTTTAATCTGTCTTTCGACAAGCCTCCTAGCCGAAGATACGGCGGAGAAGAAGGAAGCCGACAAACCGAAACTTAAGAGCCATACCGTAAAGGCCGAGTCGTTTAAGATTCAGGCATCGGTAAAGGGAACCTTTGATGCCAAGACGGCACACTACGTAAAGTCGGGCGTTAAGAAACTAGCCAACCTGAAGATTCTGAAGGCAGTACCGCACGGCGCGAATGTCAATAAAGGACAGCCGATTATTTGGTTCGACACGGAAAAGGTGGACGAACAGATCTTAACCGCGGAACAGGCATTGCAGTTAAGCGAATTGGCGTGGAAAGAGTCGGAACTAACCAATGGCCAAGCGGACCGCAAGCGGGAGCTCGCTCGGCTCGCACTCGCCCGCCGCAGGAAGGAAGCGTTGGAAGACTACGACAACTTCGTCAAGCAAGATCGCGAGCTGAATGAGAAGTCGGCCAAGTTTAGTTTGATCATGACTCGCGGCTCGCTGGAAAATGCGATGGAAGAACTCAAACAACTGGAAAAAATGTACAAAGAGGACGAGTTGACTGAGGAATCGGAAGAGATCGTCTTGAAGCGAGCGCGGCGTTCCGTCGACAGTGCGAAATTTAGACTCGAAGCAGTCGAGTTGCAAACGGCTCGAAGCTTAAAGCAGGATATTCCTCGCCAATTTAAACTTATGAAGGACGCCCTTGCTCATAGCGATCTTGCGTTCGATAAATCGGCCAAGATGATCGAAGTCGAAAAAGCCAAGCAGGGCATCCAACGACTGCAACAGAAAATCGCCCTCGACAAGCAAAAGAAAGAGTTCGATGAACTGCGTACGGATCGTAAGCAGCTGGTTGTGCTCGCGCCAGCCAACGGCATCTTGTACTACGGAAAACTCAATCGCGGCGTCGTAGGTGACGGTAAGGCCCCGTCGTATAAGCTACTTGCCGCCGAGATGACTGTCACGAATTCACAAGTATTGGCGACGGTTGCGTCTGCCGCGGCGATGACCGTTCGTTTGGACCTCGAGGAGAAACTGATTGAACACGTTCGCAGCGGCAATCGCTGTGAGATAACTCCAGTAGCGTTCCCCACTCGAAAACTATCCGGGTCCGTGAGTTCGATCAATTTCATTCCCTCGTCAGCGGGCAAGTTCGAATGCGCCGTAAATGTAAAGGGTGACAATCGCGAGCCGCTTGTCGTGCCAGGCATGTCCTGTTCGGTGGAAATCATAGCCTACGAGAAAGCCGATGCTTTGATCGTTCCCGCTGCTGCTGTCCATCGCGAGGGAGCGCGAGCTCACGTCATGGTGATCGAGAACGGTAAAGACAAAACAAAGCGGCCCGTAAAGTTGGGACACAGCAGCGGCGGTAAGACGGAAATCATTAACGGCCTAAAGGCTGGCGATGTCGTAGCATTAGACTAACCCGCAATTGACCTCGAAAGGTGTTAGTTCAATGAGATTCTCAGCCGTTATTATGTTCCTCGCGATTGTTCATTGCGGTTTGCCGCTGGCCGCACAGCCAGCCGAAGTGCCAACGCAACAGGGTGACTCTACAAAGGGCGACTCTACAAAGGGCGACTCTACAAAGGGCGACTCTACAAAGGGCGACTCTACAAAGGGCGACTCTACAAAGGGCGACTCTACAAAGGCTAAGCGCGAAGGCATTCTCGCGAACCCATACGACTTCAGTAAACCGCCAACGTTACCCAACGTCAAAGCCTACTCGAACGAGGAAGTCCGCGCCTCGATTCAGCGCGGCATCGAATTCTTACTGGCAGATCAGAACGCGAATGGTTCCTGGGGCTCGGCCACAAAAACCAAAGGGCTAAACATTTACGCCCCGGTTCCAGGTGCTCACCAGGCTTTCCGGGCGGCCGTAACTTCGCTCTGCATTTCCGCTCTGCTAGAAACTGCCCCCACGGACCTTCGCGTGATCAAGTCGCTGGATCGAGCGGAAGTATGGTTGTTCGAGCACCTAAAGCACGTTCGTCGCGCCACTGGCGATGCTCTCTACAACGTCTGGGGACATGGCTATTCGATTCAAGCTCTAGTACGCCTGCACGCCAGGCACAAAGGTGACGAGGCGAAGCAAAAGCTGATCGTCGAAACGATTCAACAACAATTTGACATGCTCAGTCGCTATGAGTCGGTGGACGGTGGTTGGGGCTATTACGACTTTCGCGCGCAAGCGCGAAAGCCAACTTCCAGCTCTATCAGCTTTGTGAACGGGGCCGTCCTCGTTGCCTTTGCGGAAGCGAGAGACATTGGTGTTGCTCCGCCTGAGAAAATCGTCAAACGGGCCATCGCTGCGGTCGAGCGGCAGAAGAAGCGAGACTTTTCGTACTTGTACGGTGAGTATCTCAAGGCTCAGCCAATGCGTGGCATCAATCGTCCAGGTGGCAGCCTCGGTCGCAGTCAGTGTTGCAATGCGGCCTTGCGAATGTGGGGCGACGAGACGATCACAGACAATGTAATCAAAAACTGGCTGTATCGTTTGTACGTCCGCAACGGCTGGCTAGACATTGGCCGCAAACGCCCCATCCCTCATGAATCGTGGATGCAAGTCGCGGGCTATTTCTACTACTTCGGACACTACTATGCAGGTATCTGCCTTGAGGAATTGGAAGCAGACGAGCGTCTGCCCTATCAGCAGATGCTGGCCATCTTGATGCTGGAGCGGCAGGAGAAGAACGGTAGTTGGTGGGACTATCCGCTGTACGATTACCATCGCCCGTACGGAACTTCGTTTGCGCTTATGACCCTGCAGCGGTGCCTGCCAGAATAGCTTCGCACACGCCGTCTCGCCTCGATCGTCTGTGAACTCTCGCCCGTTTTGGAACTGTTGCCGTGCGCGTGTTTATTGGGCTCCGCTTATCTTCTCGACGAATTTCACCAGCAGAGGATGTGCAGGTGCCGCCATCCCGCCATGGTTGAAACCGTCGAGTTCGATTAACTCTGTTTGTTGATGTCCTACCACCTTCATCATTCGCCAGAGGTAAGCATTCTCTTCGTAGCGTCCGAGCATTTCCAATTCTCGATCACCGGTAATCAGCAGCAGCGGGGGTGCATCATCGCGAACGTGAAACAGCGGCGCCATTTCGTCGATGACGGGCTTTTTCCCGTCAATGCCTCGTTCGGCGCGAACGGTAAAGTGGGTAATCGTATGCCCGCTGAAAGGAATCAGGCCTGCGATTTTGTCAGCGTCGATCTGATGTTTGGCGAGGTAACTTTTATCGAGACCGACCATGCTGGTCAGGTAGCCGCCAGCCGAGTGGCCGCTGACAAAAATCTTGCTACTCGAGCCGCCGTGTTTTTCGATGTTCTTGAAAGTCCACGCCACTGCCGCAGCTGCGTCTTCCACGTACGTTGGAGATTTCACTTTCGGATACAGTCGATAGTTCACGGCAACAACGGCCAGCCCCTTTTCCTGCAGCGATTTGGGTACGGATCGGTTGCCGCCTGTGAGTCCGCCACCGTGAAACCAAACCACCGTAGCGAAATCCTTCACGTTCTCCGGGTAATAAAGGTCCAGCCGACAACGCTCCCGAGCATACTCGGTTAGATCTTCGCCACTTCGGTAGAGAATGTCTTTTAGCGTACCGTATTTTGCAGCCTGCCCACCTTCTTGGCTCAACAGTAATGAAGGAGATGAAATCGATACGAGGCATATCGCCAGCAGTAATATCGTTTGTCGCACGGTTTGTCCCCCTTGTTGGGCGGGTGAAATTGGTAAGCAGAATCAAATTGGCAAGCAGACTATAGTACTTAACTGGCCGACCGTTGACGAGCAAATGTGGGAAAGACTTAAAACTAATGTCTTTCATTTGGCCTTTGGCAACCGTAAGTTAATGAACGAGAAACTGCGACACTGTTCATCTACCCGAGGTTCATAATGGTACGTCTCTTCATTCGCAACTACTTACGGGCTGTCGTTTTGGCGATCGCGATCCTGATTTTCGCTGCGACGACTCGCGTCCATTCCCAGGTTCGAGAACCTGGGCCAAAAGCGGGAACGGGTTTGCAAGCGGGAACGGGTTTGCAAGCGGGAACGGCTCGCGTCAACATTTCGCCAACGGAATTTCCGGTAATTGTTAGCGGCATGTTCAATCAGCGGATGGGCGATCGCGTCCATTTGCCACTGCACGCGCGAGCGATGGTGCTGGCCGACGGCAAGACCAAGCTGGCGATTGTCGTTGTCGATAATCTAATGATGACTCGCGGCTTACTCGATGAAGCAAAGAAGCTGGCCAGCGCAGCTACCGGGATTCCTACCAGCCGGATGCTGGTGAGCGCGACGCACAACCATTCGGCTCCGTCTGTAATGGGAGCACTGGGAAGTAACTCCGACCCAAAATACGCCGAATTCCTACTTCGTCAAATTGTTCGGACGATTGATCTCGCGAACAAGAATCTGCAGCCGGCGCGAGCGGGCTGGGCCGTCGCAGATGCCTCGAAGTTTACGCATTGTCGTCGGTGGATTTACCGCAACAATAGTACGAAATGGACGGGTGGTCTCGATCCGTTTGGCGACTCAAACGTCAAAGCGAACATGCATCCCGGTTATCAAAGTGCAAATCACGTTGGGCCATCGGGCCCCGCCGATCCAGACTTGTGCATGTTGGCCATTCAAACGAAAGACGGAAAGCCTTTGGGAGTCCTTGCCAATCTGGCAACACACTACAAAGGTACGCCGATTGTGTCGGGCGACTTTTGCGACAGGTTTGATTCCGTCTTTCGAGAAGTCGTCGCAGCAGACGAGTCGTTTGTAGGAATCATGTCGCAAGGTACCAGCGGCGACGGCATGTGGATGGACTATAGTAAACCGCCGAACGATCCCGGTCTGGAGGGCTACACAAAACAAGTCGCCGAATTGGCGGCTGAGACTTGGCGAAAGATCAAATACCGCAGCGACATCGACCTCGCGATGTCCGAGGCAACCGTCAAACTCAAACGCCGACTTCCCGATGAGAAACGTTTGGCGTGGGCGAACGATACATTTCCGCAACCTTTGGAGCAACTGCCGGGGAATCGAGCTCAGATATACGCTCGTGAAGCTCGTTACATCCACCAAGAGCCGGAAGTTGAACTGAAGCTGCAAGCCATCCGCATTGGCGAAATGGGGATCGCCGCGTTGCCCAACGAGGTTTATGCGATTTCGGGTCTGAAATTAAAGTTGCAAAGTCCATTGGCAATGACTTTCAATATCGAGTTGGCAAACGGCGCTCAAGGTTATATCCCTCCGCCGGAACAGCACGAACTGGGCGGCTATACGACTTGGCCCGCTCGAACAGCAGGCTTAGAAGTCGAGGCGGAAACGATAATCGTAGAGCGGCTGACAAAGTTGCTAGAAGAAGTTGCAGGCGCGTCCCGCAAACCAATTACCGACCCGGAAAATCTATTCTCGACTGCCGTGCAAAAATCTCGTCCCGCCGCGTTCTGGCGTCTAGGTGAAATCGCAGGTAAAGAAGTTCGCGACTCAGTTGGAACTCAACATGCCAAATACGAAGCGGGCATTGCCAGGTATCTCGAAGGTCCTCCTATAGACAATCCTGCTATCAACGGTCTCAACAGCAAGACAGTTAACCGCGCGGCACACTTCGCTGGAGGGAGAGTACATTCTTCAAATCTGGAACTCGGCAAGCAGTACAGTTTCGAGTGCTGGGTGTGGAACGGAATACCTAACGAGGCACGCGCCGTGACCGGTTACTTTTTTTCACGTGGCCCGGATGCTAACGAAGGCGCGAGTGGCGAGCACCTTGGAATCGGCGGAAGCTACAAACCGGAACTCGCTGGTAAACTGTTCATGTTCAATGGAGACGAGCGGGATGAAGTCGTCATTGGAAAGTCCATCGTGCCACCAAGAACTTGGAACCACGTCGTTCTGACTCGCGACGCCGATCAAGCTCAAGTCTACCTCAACGGAAAACTGGACGTCGACGACAAAATCGTTTCCACCTTACCCGCAGGAAACAAAGACATCTTCCTCGGCGGCCGCAGCGATGGACTCTTTGGCTTGCAAGGCAAGCTAGATGAAGTGGCGGTTTACAATCGAGTGTTGTCGGAGCAAGAAATCGTCGAACATTACAATGCTGCTCCCGAACAGCTCAAGGCCACTCACGCCGTGATCGCGGCGACTACCGATCCTCGTCCCAGCAGTCCTGAAGAATCTCTTTTGCAGCATCACGTGCGGAAGGGATACCGAGTTGAACTTGTCGCCGCCGAGCCGTTGGTGAAAGATCCAGTTGCAATCGATTGGGGAGCGGACGGAAAGTTATGGGTTGCCGAAATGGCGGATTATCCACTTGGCATGGACGGCAAGGGCAAACCGGGAGGCCGCATTCGGTTCCTGGAAGACACCAACGGCGATGGAAAGTACGACCGCTCGCAAGTGTTTCTCGAGAACATTCCGTTTCCTACTGGAGTCATGGCTTGGCGAAACGGCGTCTTAATTACGGCGGCACCAGCCATTATTTTTGCCGTCGACACGGACAACGATGGAAAGGCCGACAAGCAGACGCCACTGTATACGGGTTTTTCTGAAGGCAACCA
>JBLHLE010000180.1:0-9434 GCA_047620805.1 Pirellulaceae bacterium | reverse complement strand
GTCTTTGGGAATCGAGTAAGGCCGATCTCCGTCGGCGCGATCGACATCGATTCGCAAAATTGCTCCCAGCAGATCGGAAACATCTTGCCCCGTATCGCGGGAGTCGGGAGGATTTGGGCCCGCCCCGTCACCTGTTGAAGCGTACAGAAATCCGTCCTTGCCAAATTTAAGGCAACCCGCGTTGTGCGGTCCCGATGGCCGGCTTAGCAACACCACTTTGCTTCCCGACTCGATCGAAAAATCTTTACCAGCGGTAATTGTGAACCGCGAGATTTCGGTAACGCCGTCGGGATGAGCATAGCATGCAAACAGCTGTCGTCGCTCTGGGAACTGCGGATGCAGAATGGCGGAGAACAACGAGACATCCGCGCCGACTACCTCATCGAGATTGCCAATAGTCGTTGCCTGCTTCACGTTCGCGTTCGGAGCAAGCTTGTAAACTCGCCCGTTCATTTCCGTGACCAGCAGATTCTTCTCGCCCGGTATCACCTCAACGCCCGTCGGATTCTTGAAACTAACGTGTGGGAACGCCGGCTTGATTTCGTATTCCGGTGGCGGTGTCGGAGCACCAATCACCTTCGACGTGGACCACGCTTTCCGTGGCCGCAAGCCAATAGCGTCGTCCGCCGAAACGGCCTGGGAAAATATAATGACACAAGTGAATAGAATTACTAGCGTGCGGGTCATGGCGACGATCTCAAGGAAAGAATTATTGTGCAAAACTAGAAGAGCGGAAATACAGAGCGGAAATACAGAGTGGAAATACAGAGTGGAAATACAGAGTGGAAATACAGAGCGGAAATACAGAGCGGAAATACAGAGCGGAAATACAGAGCGGAAATGCAATGCGACGGCCCATATTCTCGGTGAATCGCGGCCGTCAAGCAAGCTCTTAGGATCGCGAAACTCAAGCAAGTTTCCACAGAGAGGAATTGGGGTCTTTGTACGCGAGTTAACTCCCCACTCATGTCGTTTTTAGACTGTCGACTTGTCGGCTGTCTAAAAACGACATGAGAAGGGGAGGTCGACGTGTCAGCGGCGGGTGGGGCTGAGAAGTGCAAAGTAATCTGGCCTAGCAATGCTTGATCCGCCCCTGGCGATTGGCCTCAACTACTTCGCAGTCGCTAATAAGTCGCGGCGACTAATTCATGTGCTTGAGTTTGCACAGCCATGCTTTGGTCACAGGAGGCTATCAACCTCGCCACATTATTGCGAGACCCAAGTGTTCAATACATCCCCATACGCAATTCCGGCGGAGCGGAAGGCGACTATGCGTCACCAGTACCCCTTCGAGAAAACTGTCAGCATCAGAGCCCGGATCCAAGAAGGAGAGTGACCGGAACGAGGTTGCTCGATCGACCCGTGCTCCACGTCACTCAGCCTCCACGTCACTCAGCCTCCACGTCACTCAGCCTCCACAATCAACTCGCCATTCATAATTAGCCACTGGCCGGGGAATGTGCAGAGAAATGGATATCGGCCGGGTTGTGTGGGAGCGTGAAAGTAGACGGTGTGCGCTTCTTTTGGCAAAACTACATTCGTGTGTGCAAGCACGTCCGACGAATTGGGAATGTAATGCCGAATCGCCGCCTCGGGGTCCGAAATCAAATGATTTGCCAGTTCTCCCACCCGCTGCAGCGTGCCCGGTTTAATGAGCGCCCAGTTATGCGGCACGACGTCGGGGTTGCGCAAGGTAAATTCGATGGGCTCGCCGGGAGCAGCGCGAATCGTACGTGTCTTGTACGACAGATTTGTTCCCGTTTCGATATCGATCTTGCGGGCCCCTGCGATCTTATTTCGATACGGATTGGGAATACTTCGAGTTGCCATGGCGAGGTCGGCGGCGATCGGATGTGGATTCAGCGTTTTTCCGGTCGGTTTGTAGCCGGGAAATTCGGTAAAGGGTTCAGCGAGTTTATGCACTGTTACGAACAGCTGGTGGTCCTGCCCCGCGTTTGTCTTCACCAGCAGGTGCAGCTGGTTCACCGGCTGCAGTTCGGGAATCTCCAAGAACAAACTCCGTCCGTCGTCCAAAACGTGTGCGGATGCAATCGTTAGACGATCGTGGCCTCGCATCCCGATGTGCTGCGTGGAAAGTTCCGGGGAACCGTACGCACCGGAGTATCGATAATTCCAACACTGCGCGAAATGACTAGTGGCGTTGGCCGCTACCTTGGTATCGAGGGAAGTAGCGAAGTTTAACACGACGCCATTTTCATGAACGTGAAATCCCGTCGGCAGCTGAACGTCTTGGCCGGTGTAACGAACGCGTTGAAAGCAACCATCGTCGGTAGTCCAGCTGGCCCATCCTTGCATGCCGCCGACATAGAGTTGGCCATCGGCCAAATTGAATCTGGCCCGATGAGCGCCGGATCGAAACTCGCCCGGCAATGGAACAACAGCTCCTTGCAATTGTCCATCAACTTCGTCGCGAAGCACGAGGAAGTGCGATCCCAAGCCGAACGAAAAATGCAGCAACTGCCCGTTCAGCGGTCCCCACTGCTCACTCTCAACAACGACCTGGCCACCACTCGAATTGTCGAGTCCTCGAGCCACATATGCCAACGGCAATTCTGGTACATTTCCGTTCCGCGGACCGCCAAATCCGAAGAACGGTACTTCGTTTATGTTTTTCGCAGATCGAGACCCTGATCGAGACCCTGATCGAGACCCTGATCGAGACCCTGATCGAGACCCTGATCGAGGCACTGATCGAGACACTGATCGAGACACTAATCGAGGCGGACGGACAGCAGCAATCATAGAGGCCGGCGTCCACGTCCCTTCGGAGCAGGGGACTGTCAGCGTTCCATCGGGGAAAATCCCCAATCCGTCCGGGTTTCTAAAGCCCTCCGCAACTACGGTGGCCATCTTCCCGTCGGGAGAGATTTGTACAATCCCCTGGTTTCCAGACGCCGCATAAAAATTCCCCGCGGCATCGCGTTGCAATCCGCAGATAAAATCGTGACCTGCCACGGAGGTCTCGAAAGCATTGCTGAAGCATTCATAGAAATCCGCCTCACCATCTAGATCGCGATCGTGCAGTCGAGTGATTTGGTCGCGACCAAGAACAAAAACGCCATCTTTATCGATCCACATTCCCAAGGCGTGATTCAGTCCCGACGCGAATCGCTGCCAACTCGCTCGTTTTGACGGATACTGAAAATCCGTAACCCGCCACACATCCCCTTGAATCGTACAAACCAGCGCAGAGCCATCGGGAGAAAATGCCAAGCCACCCACAAACATCAAGGATTTCGTCGGGTTATCGAATGGCATTTGAATTGTATCTACCGCATACGGAGATTCCTCACCAAAGGTGATGGGCGTTTCCAAAGTCTCGATTTGCCTGTCGACTGAATCGGCTCGTTTCAATAGCACAGTGAGCGGATGCTTGTCGACCGGAGCAACTTGCCGCACAAACTCGCCATCCTCAACCCACGGCGAATCGAGATATTCGACATCGCCAATTCGGTACGCGAAAATCGTTCGCTTTCCGCGTCGATAGAATCCATGGTATTCGAAAGGTTCGCTGGGCTTAGCAAATGACGGTTTCGCCAAGGGTTTCCCGTCCAGCTGTGTGCCGTGCATAAATCCATGACGTTGAGATGAGTACTTTACGAAGCCACCGGTCCAGACGGCATCGTATGTCAAAGTGTCAGGATTAAAACAGGTCGACATTTCACCCCGTTCGCCAAGCCGAACATTGACGCCGCGCGGCACTGTGACACCTGCTCCGCGAAAGATCCCACACTGCACAGACCCGAGCAACGTATCGTTCCAACGATCGTCTTCCCAATCCGTATCGTTCTGATTTCCCCAGTGGCCGTCGCGACCGCCATCCAAGCCGGGATGCTCTGCCAACAACGGCGGCGAGTGGTCTTGAGCTCGAAAATATCTAGCCTGTTTTAGATAAAACTCGTAAACGCGCTCGCGATTCACCGACTGTTGCCAACTGGGCCAATTCTTGAGATTCAGAGGCTTCGTCTCGAGAGGAAAAGTTGCCGGGCCGTTGGCGTGAGCGTGTGCATGTAGCAGAATTGAGTCGCGTTGGGTGGCGGGCAAATCGTTCTCGCCACCGAGATCGAGTAGAAAACGGAACAGGTCGTTCATCTGTTGTTTTGACAAAGCAGCGAGCAAATTGTCGGGCATTAACGAGCCGATCTCTTGCTCATCCTCAATTCGATCGACGGCAATTTCGATATCTGATTCACTGGCGGGCTTGGTGGGATCGCGGAAGACAATTTTCCCGTTTTCGCGTTTGAGAACGTACCCCCGCCGCGAGCGGCCGTCGTCAGTAATAATTGCACTCGCCAGAAATTGTTTTTCCACGTGTCGCTTCGGCCAGACGACAGACTCAACGATTTGCTCGGGCTTTCTCTGCGTTGCGAGTTTCGATAAATCGGGGCCGACATTTCCGCCGTGGCTTCCCAACTTATGACACGATAGACAGGCCGTCTTCGCTGAACTGAACGCCAACAATCCGCGATGGCGATCTCCGCCGACGGCGGATTCAATCAACTGAGTGATCAACGAGGCCGAGTGGTCGGGAGTCGTTCCATGTTGGAATAGCGAGTTCTTGTTGTCCGATTCTCGCTGTGGATGTGGTTGTGGATTTTCTTTATGTGGATTTTCTTTATGTGGAATCGCTGGCAGCGGATTCACTTGCTGAGGACGCCAAAGTAGCAATGTTGTGCCATCCTCCTTCACATCGACAACCGCCTCCGATTTGATTTCGCGAATCCCTTGAGAAATGCGGACCCAGTGTATGGGCCCACGACAGCCGATATTCTGACTGACTAATCGACCGATTCCCAATCCGCCTGCAACGGTATTGCCGCCGCGAGCTTTGATTTCCTGGTCGGCCACGACCATTCCATCGACCAACAAACGCACGCGTTCCGCTTCATACAACATCGTTACGGAGTGAGGCCGTCCGTCGCAAATCATTGCTTTCGACGCCACGTGGTCGGGTGTCATTCCTGGCAGGTACGCGGTCAGGGTGCCACTGCCGTTCATCGAAAACATTTCCCAATGAGCGGCAGAAGCTTTGGTATCGCTGGCGACGAAAATGTTGTAGCCTTTGCGGCTCGAAATAGTGACGCGACATTCAACAGTCAACGGCGGCTGCCGAAATTCGTCGCGTCCTTCGAGCAAATCGCCTTTAATGTGACCTACTTTGTTCTCGGGCGGCGCCGAATTGATGGGCGACCACGTACGCAACTTGGGCTTCGGCCCCGCCGGCTTACCGTCGAGTTGCGGGAGAATCCAATCGAGTCCATCGAGATTATCCTGCAGTCGTTGTTCGACGTCATCTTGCGTGTGGCCAATCACGCCAATGGGGCCGTCGTAGCCCGAACTGCGAATGACCTTCAACAGCGTCACGTCGCATTCGCCTTCACCCAGCGGCAAGATCTTTTTGCCTTGCTGGTCGCCGTTGCGATCCATACCATTCAAGTTCAAACAGAGCAGATATGGTTTCATCATGGCCACAATTTCGGCGAAGTCATCGATCCTCGAATGAGCGTGGTGTTGGTTGTAGACAATACCGACGTGACTACCGTCGTGGTGCTCTCGAACGTACTTGCAGACGGCGACCATGTTTTCCGGTTCGCCACCCCAGCCTCCGTGGTTATAGAGTCCCAACTTGCACCCCAGCCCACGCGTCGCGTCGACAAGTGGCAGCAAGCCATTGGCGGCTGCGCGAATCCGCTCTTGCTGAGTACCGTCGGGAGGTGAACTTAGTGTCTGCCAAATCTGCGGATGCAGCTGATATTTTTCAAACAGCCGCTGCGCCTCGGGGTGCATTCCCCAAAAAGCGAAATACTCAATCCCATGCTTCTTGTATTGCAGAATTTCTTCCTCAAAACTCGCTACATGCTCCGCACGCCAATCGTAAGCGACGCGTCTCAACCCCAAACGTTTTACCATCGCGGCTCGTTCTGCTGGCCCGCGTTTCTTGCCATCGAACGGCACGATACACCACGCAACGAGATTCTTGCGGGCGAAGATATTTGGCTCTGCCTGCTGCTTCGGCGCCGCTGGCTGTGCGGACAGTGCAGATGTGACGGACAGAAGTCCAATCAAACAGACCGAGATGGGAATCTGGAAGGATAACTTCATGATAAATTGAACAACTATGATCTTGATTAATTGCCTAAGTCACGCCGCTGCGTGAAACGTATTCGCTATGATAACATCTACGGCAGCAGAACTCTCAACTCTAATCCCGGGACGGACTAAGTAATGACAACATTTCGGAAACGGTTACTGAACAACGAGCGGCTGGTTGGCACGATGATCACGCTTAACGAGCCAGCCGTTGCCGAGATTCTTAGCATGGTTGGTTTCGACTGGCTGTTTGTCGATGCCGAGCACGGTCCGTTTGAGATTTCGGATCTCGGCGGAATCCTGCAAGCGGCGGGCGCGACGAGTTGTTTGGTGCGAGTAGCAGCGACGAGCGAAGCGATGATCAAACGCACACTCGACTGCGGTGCTGCCGGGATTATCGTTCCGCAAGTAAATACCGCCGAGCAAGCCGCGGCCGTCGTACAATATGCTCGTTACGCTCCCGAGGGACAGCGCGGCGTTGGGCTCGGTCGAGCACACGGCTACGGGTTGGCCTTTCAACAGTACGTCGACTCCGCTAACGACAATGTCGTGGTCGTTGTTCAAGCGGAGCACATCGACGCCGTCAACAACATCGAATCGATCGTCCAAGTGCCCGGTATCGACGCCGTGCTACTCGGCCCCTACGACCTTTCCGCCAGCATCGGGAAGCTCGGTCAAATTACTGATGCCGAAGTTACTGCTGCAATCGATCGAGTAACCGCGGCTTGTCAGGCGGCCAACGTCCCGCTCGGTATTTTCGGCGTCTCGGCCGATGCCCTGCGACCCTATGTCGACAAAGGCTACTCGCTAATCGTCGGCAGTACCGACACTTTGTTCCTGGGCGGGGCAGCAACAAAGATGTTGAAAGCGCTGCGAGAATGAAGGAAACTTTTACGAATTCCCGGGACGACCTCCTCATTGTTCTTAAACGCGACGTTGTTCTTAAACGCGGAGAACGCGGAGAACGCAGAGGCGCAGAGGGCCGCAGAGGAAGAGAAAAAGGCAGAGAAAAAGGAAAAGGGAGAGGGAGAGGAAGAATAGAATTCGCGGATTGAAAGCTCGCGGCTCCGTTGAACACGTCGAGACTTGGATTGAACAATCCACGCCACAACAGAGGCCTTCTCTATCGCAAATGCGAATCTGCAATTAAGCTTGATAGCATGACGACTTGCGAGAATCGCATCGATAACGGCGTGGTCGAGCGGGCGTTACCTCCCCAGCGCAAAGCGTCCGGGGAGATCGGAGCTCTGATCCGGGTGGTCCGTTGAAGAGAAGACAGACGATTCCGCCCGCTGGGGAACTGCACAAATGCCTGAACTGCACAAATGCCTGAACTGCACAAATGCCTGAACTGCACAAATGCCTGAACTGCACAAATGCCAGAACTGCGCTGCGTTTGTTGCCTACACCTACGACAACTCATTCGAAATTGTATGTTTCACTAACGAGCATTCTTGATTTGAGAGCACCTGTGACAATAAGTTTCTTGCGCTACGTTTCATTTCTAATTCTGGGCTTGATGGCGATTGCTGCAACGACCTGCGGTGCCGCCCCCGCAGCGACTGACGAGTCGCGCGATCGATACGCTCAGGTCGGCGATCGAGTTTCCGCCCGCATGGAAGACGGGGTCGCAATTACGGAGGGTGTAATTCGAGTCCGTCGGCGACACGAGAACGACATGGACTTTTCCAAGTACAACCCCTTCTACTGGGAAGGACGTCTGACGCAGTTTCGCATCGAGGACTATACACCTCGCGGCGAAAATAAGATCAAGTTCACATTGCTGACCGAGTGGCCTCAGGATTACGTCGTTCACCGCGGCCCCGATTTCTCGTGCATCTACATCGGCGATCCTCTGGCCCATGAAACCTTGCGGAGTAAATTCGCGCTTAATTTCCGGATGAAGCACGTAGCGAATTTCAAGCATTTTGAACAAGTGGTCGACGAAGGAGCATTTCGCGCTTTCCCCAAGCAACTAATGCCCGGCAAAGTTCTTACGCTCGAATATCGTTTTTTCAACAACGAGGCGCACGCACCCTGGAAGACTCAGAAGGAACGCAACCAGCACAATCTCTCCGCTTACTATTCAGAATTTTTCCGCATCCGCGTCGGCTCACCCGGAATCCACATCGATAACTTGCAGCAGCACGACGCGCTGCCGCATCCCGATCGATACTCCGGCGGCTGGACGACGATCCCAACGGTGCGAGTGGAGCCTTGGAAAGCGCTGCAACAACAGGCGTTCAATTTGACGCCCAAGAATTCGCAAGCGTTTCTGCTCGGTCGAACTTGGTTTCACACGGATTTTAACTCGGGAAAACACGTCGGCGATCGATCGGACGACAAACCTTCGGTTTTCTTCAAGGAAATGGAAGACCTTCGCTCCGGATATTCGGCGAGCCTGTACAACGTCACGGCATGTAATGCTTGCCATATTCGCAATGGATCGGCACCTCTACCAAACGACAGTCAGACGCCGATTCATACCACGGTCGTAAAAACCATGGACCCCAAGTCGGGCAATCCGCATTCTCGATTCGGCGGTCAGCTACAAACCAGCGGCGGCGACAGAGAAGGCACGCTGTTTATCAAGAAGTTCACTAAACGAGACGTTCGACTCAGTGATGGCACGATCATCAGCCTCTCCAAGCCGGAATTTACAATCGAGGACTCAGAAGTTGATTCGACCGTAGCCTTATCGCCGCGGCGTACACCGGCACTCATTGGCATGGGTCTGCTAGATGCCGTCCCCGACAAACAAATACGCGAACTTGCCAGGTCGTCCAAAGGGGAAGTGAGTGAATTGAGTGGCGACCGTCTCGGTCGTTTCGGCTGGAAGGCAAGTCAGCCAACCGTGCGGGCACAGATTCGAGATGCGTTGTTGAATGACATGGGAATCCTCAGCAAGGGGAAATCGCGGATCGACGCTCCGGGCGGTGCCAAAGAGGGAAGGGGAGCATTACCCGAAAAGGCGATTGACGAGCTCGAAACGTATGTGGCTTTGCTAGGTGTGCCGCCGCGAAACAACCCGACGGATCCGCAAGTAGTCGCGGGCGAAAAACTTTTCCAGAGCGTGAAATGTCAGAGCTGTCACGTATCGACGTTGCGGACGGGAAGATCAAAGTTCCCTGAACTGCAAAACCAAACCATCCATCCTTATACAGATCTGTTGCTTCACGACATGGGCCCTGGCTTGAAGGATGAGGCACCCAATCGACACGCCCAGTTCTGGCGAACCGCTCCACTGTGGGGCCTGAAGAACGCACTCCATGCAAGTGACGATTTCCTCGTCGCGTTTCGCGCAGCAGACACCAATGTCAATT
>JBLHLE010000179.1:0-9448 GCA_047620805.1 Pirellulaceae bacterium | reverse complement strand
CGCCTTTCGCTCCAGGAAATAGCGTCTCTTCTATAACGCGATGGACTAGCGAAGCTAACTGCTCTGCAGTCAACAATAAGCCACGTCGTCTGAATCACGCAAGCCGATTGGGAATCTGAAGACGCAATTTCGCGGAGCGAAAGGCGACGATGCGTCGCCTTTCGCTCCAGGAAATAGCGTCTCTTCTATGACGCGATGGACTAGCGAAGCTAACTGCCCTGCAGTCAACAATAAGCCACGTTGTCTGAATCACGCAAGCCGATTGGGAATCTGAAGACGCAATTTCGCGGAGCGAAAGGCTCTTGAGCGTCGCCTTTCGCTCCGGGAAATAGCGTCTCTTCTATAACGCGATGGACTAGCGAGGCTAACTGCTCCGCAGTCAACAATAAGCCACGTTGTCTGAATCACGCAAGCCGATTGGGAATCTGAAGACGCAATTTCGCGGAGCGAAAGGCGACGATGCGTCGGCGGCGGGGAGGTGACACGATTGACGTGCCAACCTCTTCAAGCCAAATGAACACGACCAATTTAATCAAATGCCGTGGTGATTTCTGCCAGCGGCCTTTTCTCAATCACTGGCACTTTCGCATCTTCGCTTGGATAGCCGACCACCAGCAGTAAGTATGGCCTCGAGTCGTTCGTAATGAAGTGACAACTACTTACTGATTGGCTTTCATTAGAAACTCAATCAAGTCTGCGATCTCCTGCTTGGTTAGCTGCTTGTCCAACCCGGCCGGCATAATTGAAATTTTGCTCTCAACGCGCTCGTCAATCTGTTCGTGCGAGATACGCAGCAACTTGCGTTCAGCCGTGGCGAGAACAATTTCCGCTCCGTTGTCTTCGCGAATGACACCATTGAACACTTTCCCGTTCTTCAATATGACTGTCGTAGGTTCGTAGCTACGGACGAAGCTACTACTGGGGAAAATTATCGACTCCAACAGATCCGCCTTAGAGCGGATTCGACCGATACGAGTCAGGTCGGGCCCAATATTCCCACCGACGTATCCAAGAGCATGACAGGCTTTGCAGGAGGTCTTTTCGGTGTGAAACACTCTCTGTCCACGGCGAATATCCCCTGCGGGGAGCGACAACAACAACTGTTGCAATTGTTCAGTCTGTCGAGTGCGACTCGACTCAACTCGAGCCACCAACTTTGAGAGTTCACTCTGCACGTCGCCAGGAAAGTGTTTTAAGAATCCTCGCAACTTATCGCTTGGCAGCGACGGCGGAGACTCGCCGAGTCCCAAAATAACCTCGCGACCAACTTTCGCATCGTCAGTTTGCGAAAACGCAGCGAGGACGCGTTCGATTTCCAGAGGTCCGACCGAGCGGCAGGCGTGCCCAAGGTCGACCAGCTGCTTGGTCGACAGCTTCGCGCGAGACAATATGTCTGCGGCAAGGGAACGGGCATCGATGGAATTCGTGGCAGGCAACGCAACCAACAGAGCAGAAAACAATTCATCGGGAACAGGCGTTTTCTTGGAGGCGACGATTCCCAGCGCTCGCAACCGCTGACCTGCTGCCAAGGCGTCGTTCCTCACCTGCAATTCGACTGCAGCCAGAAGCGGGCCTTCGCCGAGAGTGAAATGACCCACCGCTACGAGCGCCCGACTCCGGTCTTCAGCGTCCTGCGAATCGATGATTTTTGCCAATGGCTTCTGCCACCTCGCGGGAACTGCCTTCAAACTCGAATTGCCAACGACTTGGAGCAGAAAACGTCTTGTGGAAACAGGCGTTTGATCGTCCGCCAGCTGAGATCCAATAAGAGCTTGAATCACCGGAGCGGAAACAAATGGTTCAATCTGCTCTGCAAGGTCCGACTGCAAGACAGGCCTCGCGAGCTGTGACTCGAAATAGCTGACTAGATGCTCACCCCAATCGGAATGACGCATAGCGACCCAAAGCGCGGCCTGGCGAAGACGAGCATTCTTGCTTTGCAACAAAGGAACTACGTCGCGGGGTGATACCGCCGTATCCGCCGCTTGATCCTTCGCGATTAGCAACCGGCGTTGAGCTTCAGGGTCCAGCGCATCGCGTAACGATACTTTCGCCGCCTCGCCGGACTCGATCAAGGCGTAGACAAGCGAGTGGTCAAGGAGCCGATCGTCGGACTGCGCATGTGCGGCGAGAAGGTCGCTGGCGAAACCGCTGGTCCCTAAACGCCCCAATGCCTCCGCCGCAGCTCGCTGATTCTGCGGCGATTTACCACGCACGACTTTTTTCAATACGTCGAGTGCCCCCTTGTCTCGCTGAATACTTAGCGCGTGCAGAGCCGCTTGGCGTACGTCGTCATCGCCATCCGAAACGACGATATCTCGCAACGTGGGCAGAGCAGCCTGACCTTGCCGGCATAGGGTCCAAACGGCCGCCAGTCGCGCATTCCTGGACGGATTGTTTTGAAGTAACGGCGTGTTTTGAAGTAATGCAGTGCCTGGATAGAGTTGAGATAGTTCTGTTGACGTGAGTTCGCGTTCGGTTAACAGATCTACCGCTCGTGTTCTAACGACATGCCGGCTGTCTGCAAGCAACTCGATCAGCTGGCGATTGGACGCTTCCCTCCAATTGATCCGCAACCCTCGAGGATCGACTGCAAGCACCTGCGACTTCGCCCCTGCCGGCGATTTACGTCGGACGCGGTAAATGCCCCCCAACACATCGGGCTTCCAAAGTTGAGAAGTTGGGCAACAAAGTTTGTACCAGCCGCCCGTGTCAATCACGATGAGGCTGCCGTCGGCGTCCTCGATGACATCCGTTGGATGAAAATCAAGGTTATCCGAAACTAGAAAATCTTCGTCTCTAGTTTCAAAGCCACTCCCCTTGGGAGTGAGAATGTGCCGGGTGATCTTCCGCATATTGAAGCTACAGGCAAGCACATTATCTTTGTAAGCTAGTCCCAGACCGTCGGATTGCAGTCTTACTAAGCCACAAGGCGCAGCAGCGCCAAGATGAGTGAGTGGAGGCAGCAATTCTCCAGTCAATGGATGACCGTCAATGACTCCGTGGCGTTTTCCGTAGACGCCGCCATAAACGGCGTGAATGAGTCCATCGCGTCGACCGCCGCCAGGATGCTGAAGAAACGTGGTGGTGAATATGATCTCGCCGCCGGGAGTGAAAATCAACTCCACGGGGTTGTCCATTCCGCCTGCCATGACCGACTCGATCGGACCGCCCTCGGGGCGTCTCCGAAACACATGGGCAGCACGAGTGACTAGCGGGTCCCTGCCCGGCTGCTCGTGCGTCTGTTCGGCAAATGCGCCTTTGCACCAATAGATCCAACCGTCTGGTCCGCGATACGGCCCGTGCAGATCGTTGGCGCATCCAGTGAGTGTCTTTCCATCAAACCAAACTTCTCGTTGATCACACACTCCGTCGTCGTCTGTATCGGTCAGTTTCCATATCTGGGGTGGAGCGGAAACGTACAACGAGCCGTCGTACCACATGGCGCCTTCGGGGAACATCATCTTGTCTGCATAGACGGTTCGCCGTTCAAATACTCCATCGCCATCAGCGTCCTGCAATCGCAGAATCGAGTGCGGTTTGTCTTCCAGTTGTTTCTTGGATGGATCATTCGATCCGCTCGACTCCGCAACATAAAGATTGCCGCGTTCGTCGAAGTCGCAACAAATCGGGCGGCTGGAGAGTGGTGGACCTGCCACCATCTCAATGATAAAGCCCGCAGGTAGCGTGAAGCGATGGCCGTTCAGTTGAAAGTCGTCGGCACAGGTTTGTCCCGCAAGAAGCGAAAGCAAGAGAGCGAAAAGTAACGAGCGCATAGTGATCTCTCGAAATAACAGTCTTCGGCGCGGATTAGTGAAAGGGTTCGTGAAAGGGGACGGGAGCCAATAGCCGGAACGGCCCTTCGGGTGCTTTGCACTATTGGCTCCCGTCCCCTTTCACTCATTTCACAGCACGTGTTGAACTACAATGTCCAAACGTGGATCATACCGGCAATATCGGCGCCTGCAATTCTTTTTTGATCGGGCGATATAGAAATCGCATGAATCCAGTCCTTAAACTGGCCACCGCGGCCCGTTCCCAGAACTGCAACCTCTTTTCCATCGTCCACTTGGCAAATCCGAACGGCTGTGTCGCGTCCACTCGATACGACGTATTTGCTGTCGGCCGAAAACTTGACGTCGCAAGCTCCCGACTTGTGACCAGAAACCGTGCGGATTATCGCGCCCGATTCCGAATCGATCAAATGAATCTGACCCGTGTCGGTCTCGCCTCCCTGCGCTGCTGCAATCATCTTTCCGTCGTCCGAGAACGCGGCACAGATTAACCCCCGCTTCACGATCTTGCTGCACGTTTGAAAGTAGCCGTACGAATCGACGCGGTCTTCGTCTTTGACATCGGGAGTCCAGATTTTCAGTAGATCAGTTTTGAGTTTACCGTCAGAAGTATTCCACAAGCGAACTTGAGGTGCCGGACAGTCGAAGCTGCTACGTCGTCCCGCAAACTCGGCGACGAATGCAGTCTCGCCATCTGGCGACAGAGCAGCTGAACTAACCCAAACACGGTCGTAACCATGCCAGCTGGAAATCTGCTTCAAAGACGCGAGATCCCAAACGATCGACAAACACGAATCGTCGCCACTGATCAATCGCTTTCCGTCGCGGCTGATGTTCAGCGCTTTGATCCAATCCTGATGGTCTTCCAGAGTGGCAGTTGGCGCGACGTCCTGAACCCGACAGCCGGGCGCGTTGAGGATTTCCTCTTTTTCTTCTTCCTTTTTGCCTCGTGCCAACTTCTCGCGATTCTGAGTATCGAGTACGACCTCCGACTGGTTGGGTCCATCCAAGTCAATATTCCATAAACGAATCGTGCGGTCCAAGCTGGCCGAGATAACGGTCTTGCCGTCGGGCGTGACGAGCAAATGTGTGATCGCGTTGGAATGGCCTACCAGCCGTCGAGTTGGAAAGACGTTTGGAAACCCGTCCTTGCCTTCTTCTGGAACTTCGTCGGGCAATTCCCAAACGAAAATATCGCCAGTTCGATTTCCTGCAACGAGTCGATTATTGCCGACAAATGCTACGGACGTTGGCCAATCACCGTTGCAGGCCAGTTCCCATTGTTGCTGTGGTTTATCGATCTTCATGAGTCACTCGATTCTATTATCGCTTGGCTTTTCGCCAATTCTATTTCAACAACAGTAAAAGAACAGAGAACAGCAAAAGAGAACGGGAGCCAATAGTGCAAAGCACCCGAAGGGCCGTTCCGGATATTGGCTCCCGTCCCCTTTTACTGACTCCTTAGGCCAGAATATCCTTCACCACGTTATGTCCAAAAGGCGCCAGCGGAATTGGGCGAACACCCGAGAAATTCTCCGCGGCCGGATCGATACCCAAGGCCGAGTAAACCGTAGCGAAGAAGTCGCCTTCCGTCACCGGATTGTCTTTGACATCGACACCGTCTTTGTCTGACGCTCCGTACACCAATCCACCCTTTACGCCTCCGCCGGCCAAAGCTGTCGTCCAACTGCGAACGTAGTGATCGCGACCGCTACGGTTATTAATCCGCGGCGTGCGGCCAATCTCACCCATCCAGACAACGAGCGTATCGTCCAGAATGCCGCGTTCTTCGAGGTCGTCGAGCAGTGCAGCCCAGGCCTGATCCATGGTGGGAACCAAAGCCTTGTGGCCAGTAAAGTTATCTGCGTGCGTATCGTAGCCGCTTTGCCCGACTTCAATGAACGACACTCCAGCCTCAACCATGCAGCGGGCCATCATGAGTCGCCGACCGAATTTTGTATCTCCATACTTGTCACGGTATTTTTCCCACTCGGCATCGACTTTGAATTTCTCTTGCACGTTGTTCAAACGCCGAGCGCGTTCGTAGGCCTCGCGATGCATGCGAGCGGGATCGGCCGGATGCTTCGCAGCGAATTGCGATTCAACAAAGTCGCGCAAACCGTGTCTCCGCAACTCAGTTTTCTCATCGAGCGAACTGGTAGAAAAGGTTGGTAAGCGTCCGTCTCTATCCAAGTTGAAAGGATGATACTGCGGGCCCAGGAAGCCAGCTCCAGCATTTCCCTGCGATGAGATTTTAATGAAGTTCGGTAGGTCCGTATCCTGCTCGCCACAATATTTGGCAATGATCGCCCCCATTTCAGGGAACCGCACATTTGCCGCGCGAGCATACCCAGTATGCATCAAGTAGATCCCGCCCGGATGATCGATCTGCGAAGTCCGCATCGAACGAATCACCGTGAGCTTGTCCATGCGTTGCGCGATATTGGGCATCAGCTCGCAAATACGAGTGCCCGCAAGATTCGTAGAAATGTCGCGGAACACTCCTCCCGTCGGCCGCCCGATTTTCATGTCGAACGTCTCGAACTGACTGCACCCTCCGTTGAGCCAAATCAAGATGCAGTGTTTTTTCTTCTTGCTTACCTCAGCAGCTGCCAAGTCCGACTGAAACAAGCTCCCCCAATTAGAAATGGACGCGCCGCCAGCCGTAAACAGAGAACCCTTTAGCAAGGCCCGCCGACTTAGGTGCTCGTGACGAGGGCAAATGTTCCACATGTTGCACGTCTCTCTATAAAAACATTGGAGTGCTAATTGTTAAATCGAAATTCACTGCAAGTCAGCAAAGTCCAAATCGCTTCGCGGGCCTGCGTTCGAGGATCTTTTTCCGCGGACAGGTGAGCGACAAAGCGTGCGACCTCCGCCTCCGTCGGTCGACGCGATAGAACCTGCACAAATAGCCGCTCGACTCGCTTCTCCCATGGCTCTTCGGAGTTCAGCAACTCGAAGTGCAAACTACCTTTTCCATCGGAGATCAACTGGTGAACTTGGCCGTTGTTCAGATACAAATGCTCGTGAAGCCCACCTTGAAAATCACCGACGCCGTCGTTGGGGCGTCCGAAGAATCGACGAACGTAATCCCACGTAATCCCCTTCACCGATAATCGATTCGCCTCGGGCTTCTGACCATTGGCGAGCAGCATTTCGTTGTAGCCAGTGGCAACGATCCACGATTCCAACAATTCTTCCGCCGAAAGAGGACGATAACGAGCTCGTTCGTACCACAACGGCTTCGCCACGGCGGGGCCACCCGACGACGACAGCTGATAGGCTCGGCTATTAACGATTTCTCGGATCAGCCACTTCATATCGAAGTTGCGAGCGACAAACTCTTCAGTGAGTGCGTTGAGCAAATCGGGATGACTTGCCGGATTGTCTGGACTGAGATTGTCCACGGGGTGAACAATTCCCTTTCCCATGAATTGCCCCCAAACTCGGTTCGCCGCAGCTTTGGCGAAGTATGGGTTCTCGGGATCCGTTACCCAATTGGCGAAGGCATCCTTTCGCGAAAAATGCGGTTTGGGAGGCTCCTTTCCGTTTGGGAAATTGCGAGGATCTTCGATACCCTCGGGTAAAGCGGGTTCCTCAAGAGCATCCGCGCCAAGAAACTTCGGTTTGACTGGCTCACCTTTCTGGCCGGGCTCCTGGTCAATCGCAGGACCAGTAAACAACACATCACCGGTGTTCATCTCACCAATGGTGTACGCTTTCTCTTTATTCTTTGTTCCGACATCCACCACTCGCAATCGCGCGACAAAGGCGGCCATGCCGTAGAAATCTAGCTGAGTCCAATCCTCGAAAGGGTGATCGTGACAGCGAGCACACTGCAATTGAATACCAAGGAACTTTTGCGTAATCGCTTCCGTCGCGTCTTCCGGATTTCCCTTGTACTGTACATAGAACATCGGGGCGCCATTTTCGACCGTGTTTCCCTCAGCCCGAAGAATGGTACCACCCCATTGGTTGTAAGGTGTATTCTTGTTGAACTGCTCGGCCAGCCAATTCTGAAAACCGCTGCGTTTGTCAGTACCATATCCAGGTGGATTTCTACCGAAATAGACCATGTCCCAAATATCGGATTGGTGTAGGCCGAAACGGATGTCGGCCAACAACTCATCGACCAACTTCGCCCGCTTGTTCGGATCTTCGTCGTCGAGAAAACGAACCGCTTGCCCATACGATGGCGTACGGCCGACCAGATCTAGATAGACTCGACGAATAAACTCGCCGTCCGTCGACCGTTCAACTGGCGTCACGCCATTGGACTGCCACCCAGCCTCAATCTGCTTGTCGATGATGTCGCGCAGCTCAGCATCCGCAGGCAAACAGAAACCGATAATCAGCAAGGCAAAAAAGACAGCCGCGACAGCTCGAGTGTTCGTCCCGAACATAAACTCTCCCAGCATTGTAAGTGAGACAATAACGCGTAAAACAGCCACGCATCAAGCAACACTTATGTTAGCAAACCTGGGATGCCGCCACAATCAGAAAGCCAGACAATCAGAAAGCCAGACATTCAACAAGGCGGATTTGCCAACTGCGGAGAATTTAGTTGTTGCAGCTACACAGTCGATTACTTTTTGCAGCTATTTGGTCGAAATGCGGCAAAATCCTCGAGAGTCCTGATTGTGACCAATCGGACGATTGCGGTTTGGCAGTGCCGCCGCCCACCAGCGGCGGCCTCTTGTGCTGGATTGCTTGAACTCTTCGCCAGCTTTTTCAACAGTTTCTCGTTGTCGAAAGTCCTCGTCCAAGTTCTCAATTGTCCGATTCGATTCGCGATCTCGAAATCGCCGTAAGAGGGAGCGGTCGCCGAAACCAAGACACTTGCCCAGCTCCACAATTGCGTAGGTAAACATGGTGATTACGATCGTTGCAAAAATAAACGCTCCGATTGGATGAATGTCCTTCGGAGAATATTGCGAACTATCTGGCTGTCGACAAATCGCCACCGTGAATGCAATTACGCTGGTTACGAAGAATATCGTTCCCAAGCCGAAACGAACATTCTTTAGTTTTGCATGAAATTCGTCGAACAAAGAAACCTCCGAGAACAGATGCCAGAATGCCGCCCAAAAACTCTCGTCTGCGAACCATGACGTAGTCCTGTGCCAAGACTAGAAATGGATCTAATGATGGAAACGCTAGTTACTTCAAATGCCGAGCGAAGAATTCGTGGGTTCGTCGCCACATTTCGTCGCTTAAGACATGACCTGAATTTTCTTCGATATAGAAGCTGAAGTTCTTTTCGGCATGCATCGATTCGTAGTGCCGCTGAATCAACTCCACGCCTCGTCGGACCTCTTTGAGCGGGCTGCCGCCATCGTTTTCGCCAAAGTTGAGATGCAGTGCCCGCGGCGCAATTAGGGCCGCCATATCGGGAGTGTCACCGTATTGATGAAGGCCGGGAACGAAATTTGGAAAGCAATGCAGTAGCTGCTCCTCGTGAATCCCGGCATATGTCGGTAGACAACAGTTCCCGACAAGCGCCTTTAATCGCGGTTCCCATGGCCCGACTAACCACGTATGGCTCGAACCCATCGAATGCCCGTAACAACCGAGCATGTCCGCGTTGACCTCTTTGCGACTGGCGATGAAGTCGACCGCTCGTTTCATGTCGAGAATATTCTTCCAGGCCA
>JBLHLE010000178.1:0-9470 GCA_047620805.1 Pirellulaceae bacterium | reverse complement strand
TATCGACATTCCGAATTCGAAAGTAATTTCACGGCTTTCGCAATAATCGGCGAAGAGGAAGACGAAGACAATCCTGGCGACGCGTTGATTGATGAAATAACCACTGATCCTTTTCCGGAGGACTTCGACACGTTCAAGTTCAACGTCTCTTACGACATCGGCGAAAACGCCATGCTGTTTGTCCAGTCGGCTGAAGGATTCCGCCTGGGTTTCGGATCGGAAGTTCCACCGCCCATCGACCCAGGTTGCGGAACCTTTATTCTTGATTTCCTGATTGACAACGGACTCGGCGGATTGCTAGTCGACGGACGGCTTCCGGGCACCACGAGCGATACGCTCTGGATGCACGAGATCGGATTTAAGGGTACTTTCGCCGGCGGCAGGGGCAATTTCTCCACTGGTGTTTTCTACGGTGACTGGGAAGATATTCAAGTTGACGTAGAAATCGAAGACCCGTCTGGACAATGCAATACTGGATTCGGCGCAAATGCTGCCTCGGCCACATCCAAGGGTGTTGAAGGCGAGTTCTCATTCGGTGTAAGTGATCGATTTGTCCTGTCCGGAAGCGGTTCGTTTGTCGATGCGACTCTGGACAACGACGAACCATTCCTTGGTGCTACAAGCGGCGAACGCCTTCCAGGTTCTCCCGATTTGCAGCTGTCGATTTCCGGCGATTACGTTTGGCCATTGAACAACGGTAACAATGCATTCGCCCGGATCGACGCACAATACATTGGTGAAATTCTTGGTGCATTCGAGTTTGGCGATCCGCGAAATGAATCTGGCGAGTACGCTGTCGCAAATCTTCGAGTCGGGTACGAGGCCGAAAAGTATTCGGTTACGTTCTTCGTTGACAACTTATTCAATGAAGAAGGCCGGGTATTCTCAAATGGCCTCGAAAACGAATTCCGGCGCACGATTATACTTCGCCCACTAACCGCTGGCGTGCAATTTCGCACAAAGTTCTAGTTCGTATCGATACAGGCGCAACACCGACCCGCTCGGTGTTGCGCCTTTTTCCTTTTGGAGATAGTAATGAAGAAGCTAATCGTCAGCATCTTTCTCGGAATCACTTTCATTGCGGCGTCAGACGCTCGCGAGCCTGATGACTACCGACCAGACCCGGAAACCGTCCTCAACCTAATTCGAAATGACAAGCTGGACTTGATTCTACCGAGCGCCATGCGCGACAACGATGTCGACATGTGGATCAATGTTGCTCGGGAAGGTCAACCTAGGTCGCTCGAGTACGAGTTTGGTATTTTCGACGGCTATCTTATCTTCACGGACAAAGGTGATCGAATCGAACGTGCAATGTTCGGAGGTATTTTCACCGGGCCCGGGGGATTGAACCACGTAGACGTTTATGGCTCCACCGAGATCGCTCGAACCATTGCCGGATATGAATACGACGAGAAAAACCTGTCTGACTACGCAGAGATTCGTGATTTCGTCAGCGCACGAGACCCGCAGAACATCGCGGTGAACTTCTCCGACTGGTTGGCTGTTGCCGACGAGATCTCACTCACCCAATTCGCAAAGCTCGAAGAAATTCTCGGCCCAAAATACGCGGCACGGATAGTGTCTGCGGAGAACCTGATTTCCGATTACCGTTCTCGCCGAACGCTCCGCGAAGTTGTCGTGCAAACAAATACATTGGAGATTGCACGGCAGAACGCGATCAAGAATGTTTCAAATATAGTCCCTGGAGTTACGACAATCAGTGAATGTGCTTGTGATGCGCGAATCTACTATTCGGTAGAGTCTGATCGTATCCGTGAACCGCAAGCGACTTCCTGGATAAAGCATCCAGATTACGTTTTTCAACGCGGTGATTTCTTCGCTTTTAGCGGCGATGCGAGTTGGATGGACTTCGGGCCAAATTCATTCGGGGTAGACACCAAACAACACGGCTATATTCTTCGTGATGGTGAGCATAAAGTGCCTGAGGCGCTGCAATATGCATGGAACCAAACCAAGAAGGCTCAGGGAATCATTCGACAACAAGTCAAAGTCGGCATGACATCGGGAGAGGCAATGACGGCGATTATCGAATCGCTTGAAGAAGCCGACTACATATATACGCCTTTCACTGATGACCCTGCTGACGACTACAGGGTGATTCAAGACATGGTAGCGGGCCAAGATAAGTCGGGGTTCTACTTTGATCTTCATGCAATGGGGAACAACGGAGGATCACTCGTTACTGTTGGACCTTCGATGGCTGAGTTTCGCCGTGATCGTGACGACATTGTTATCCGCGAGAATCACATTTTTGCATTCGAATTTGCGGTTCACACACCGCTACCGGACAGGCCAGGGTATCCGATCACTATCAACTTCTCCAACCCGCAAGTGGTAACGAATTTGGGCATCGAGTGGATTCAACCAGCGAACGACGCCATATTCATAGTGAACTAAATCACGGCAACTAAATAATCTCATATTTCGTAAAGGTCATAACGAATACCTTGCTACAGTTAACAAAGGCTAACCGGGATTGGTAACAATTGTAAGACGGTGCTTAACTGTGCCTGTTTCAGGCTGCGAGTGCGGGCCGGCAGTCAAGGGCGTCCTGAACGATCTCTTCGATCCTTGCACGTTCAGTACCTTCCAGGGGTAGACGTGGTTGCCGTACCCACTCCGAGCCCATGCCGGCGATTTGACTCACGAGCTTAATGTACTGCACAAGCTTCACTTCCGTATCAAGGTGAAGCATAGGCATTAGCCATCGATACAACGCTACCGCTTCATCCACTTTGCCGCTCTTCGCTAGATTGAACAGTCTGACAGTCTCATGTGGAAATGAATTTGTTATTCCCGACACCCACCCGATAGCTCCGAAAAGTACATTTTCAAGAGCAAGATCATCAACACCGGAAAACAACATGAAACGGTTGCCACATTCGTTGATCATATCTGTAAGGCGCCGACTATCGTGGGACGATTCCTTCACGGCGACAATATTGTCGTATTTCGCTAGTTCAAGAAAATCACGGGGCAAAAGGTCGACTTTGTATCCGACGTGATTGTTGTAAACCATAATCGGTAAATCAGTTGATTCTGCGATGTTGCCAAAATGGGTAATCGCCTCACGAGAATCTTGTTTGTAAACCATGCCCGGAAGCGTCATCAATCCGTCCATTCCGATTTTTTCGGCCATCCGGACGCGCTCTATCGCGAAGTCGCATGTGTATTCGGCTACGCCGCAAATAACTGGCACGCGCCCGTCTACCGCTTCGACGATTGCTCGCCCAACCTGACTCTTCTCTTTCGGCGTCAATGAGCAATTTTCGCCCAATGTTCCCAACGCGATAATCCCCTCCACACCAGCGGAAATGCATTTTTCTGCGTGAACAGCTGTTGCCTCGAGATCGAGACTACCGTCACTGTGCATCTCCGTCATAAGGGCTGGCATTACGCCGTGCCACTCAGCGTTTTCCATGGGTTCTGCTCCTATTCTGTTGTTCTAAGCCGTATTATTGGGCAGTAGCGACGAGTTGAGTCTGCCGTTTTCACCAATCTCGCCACAATAAGATCTTATAGAATTTCGTATATAATATTCATCTCAACATCTCGAAACCAGGACGATTGCGCTTGTCCACGGTCCGGTTGTTCTATACAATTTCGTATACAATATACAGTTTAGACTACTAGGAATCAAACGATATGGACTACCGAATTCTTGGCCGAACCGGCATACAAGTCGCGCCCCTGGCATTGGGTACAGACAACTTCATGGACCCAACTCCAGCCGACGAATCGGCAAGAATTCTGGAGATGTCATTGGATGCCGGTATCAATCTCATCGATACAGGCGATACATATGCCAACGGGTCCGGTGAGAAGATAATCGGCGAAACGATCAAGAAACTTGGCAAACGAGATCAGGTGCTCATCGCTACGAAAGTAGATCATGGCCAACGGCGGCCTGGTTTTAGTGTCGACGATCCGGATCAGTTTGGCCCTAATGATCATGGCCACACGCGGCTGAATATCATCAGGGCTTGCGAAAACTCGTTGAAACGGCTGCAAACGGATTACATCGATTTGTACCAGATTCATCGCCCATCTCCGGATATTCCGTGGGACGAGCAGCTTTCTGCGTTAAACACGCTCGTTCAGCAGGGCAAGGTTCGCTACATAGGTTGCTCGACACATCCGGCCTGGGCCGTAATGAACTCGATCATGATTAGCGAACTGAAGGGATACGCGCGAATTGTCTGCGAACAGCCGCCTTACAACCTCCTCGACCGTCGAATCGAAAACGAACTCCTCCCGATGTGTCAGGAACACGGTGTAGGCGTAATCACCTGGTCGCCTATGGCAATGGGGGTACTTGCCGGTCGCTATGACGATCCGGACAATCTTCCCAAAGATTCACGAGCCGTTCTTCGCGGCGGTTTCTACGCCGACCGAGTGACCCGTCGTGGTATTGAGATTGGTATCGAATTCAGCAAGCTCGCAAGAAACGTTGGACTGACCCCGGCGCAATTGGCAGTGGTCTGGTGCAAGGACCAACCTGGTATCACCGCGCCGCTAATTGGGCCCAGAACGGTCGAGCAAGTCCCCGAATTCCTCGACATCATGAATACGAAACTAGACGATGAAACACGTAAAGCCTGCGATGAATTGGTCCCACCAGGTAGCGCAGCCGCCAACTTCCACAACACGGCAGACTGGATGAAGGGAACTATCCTTTAAATGCCGAAATTCGAACATTATTGTGCAACGCTCGTAGCAACCGCGTTGCTGTGGACTGCGCCAGAATCGATCCATGCGGCAGAGCCATCAATTTTGACGCAAGCCGAGATTCTTCACGTTATTCGGCAGGAAAAATTCGATGTCGTGTTGCCGATCGCGATGCGACAAAACAACGTCGATATGTGGATACACGTCATTCGCGATGGAAACCCGGATCCCATGCAACTGCACTTCGGCCCTGTCTGGGGATACATCATCTTTACCGATCTTGGCGGCGACCGAATTGAGCGCGCGATATTTGGTAGCGGTGGCCATTCCGATCTGTATGACCATTTCGGGTCTGACGCGATCGGCCGAGCTATCGAAGGTTACGACTACGGAAATCAAGACACGGCCGTTTACAACGAACTGGCGAAATTCATTGCTGAGCGAGACCCAAAAAGAATCGCGTTGAATACCTCGCCGTGGCTCGCGGTCGCTGATGGAATTTCGCATTCGCAGTACATCAAACTCGAGTCAATCATCGGCACCAAATACTCTGACCGATTCATCTCGGCCGACCAGCTAATTACGGATTTTCGCTCGCGTCGCACGGCCAGTGAAATTGAGGCATTTTCGGTTGCGCTTGAAATGCACCGGCAACTACTACGCAGAGCTTTGAGTGCGGAGGTCATCAAACCGGGCGTTTCAACACTTGGGGACGTCGGCCGGTGGATCGTGGAAGAACAACAACGTCAGGGAATTGGATTCGGCATCGACGGCTATATTCCACTACCACGAATTCTCTACTCGGCAGTATCTGTAACCGATGCCGCGCCAGACGTTCGCTGGATCATTCACGACGAGGACTACGTCATCCAGCGTGGCGACTTTATGACGTATGACATTTCCGTTCGCTACCTCGAGTACTTCACAACGGATTTCAAGCGCAACGCCTATGTATTTCGCGAGAATGAAGTGAGCATTCCTGAGAGTATTCAGACTGCGTTTGATCGTGCGATCGCCGCGCATCGTATTATGCGGCCGCACATAGTCGCTGGTCGAACGGCAAAACAGACACTCGACGCCTTGGTCGTCGCTCTTGAAAATGAGGACTATGTATACACGCCATTCATTGATGTCGGAACCGAAGATTATCTGAGTATTCAGCAGGCACTCGAGAATACAGATCGATCGGGTTTTTCGATTGACTTGCACGCAATGGGAAATAACGGTGGAAGTCTGGTCACAGTTGGTGCCTCGGTCGCGCCATTTCGGACTGACCGTTTCGATCAGGTCTTGCAGGAAAACCAGTTCTTCTCATTTGAGTACATGGTGCACACCAACTTAGCGGAACGTCCGGGTCTCCCGGTATCGATTAATATAGAGGGTAATCACCTCATCACCAAAGACGGCGTTAAATACCTTCACCCGCCAAACAAAAAGATACTGGAAATTCGCTAGCCGACTGTGGCCAGGTCTCAGTGCATATACTGTCCGCCGTTGACATAGAACTTGGCGCCAGTCGTAAAATTCGCGTTCACAATGCAATGCACCATATCAGTAATGTCTTCAAACTCGCCAAGCTTGCCCATTGGCAAGGTTGCCAATTCCTTCTTTAGGCCTTCGTCGGTCTCGAGGTCATAACGCTCAATCACTTCGCGAGTTCTAACCGAGCCTGGAACCAGGCAGTTGACCCGTATTCTCGGTGCCAATTCCAACGCCATGCATTTCGTCAAAACAATACAGCCAGCTTTCGCCGCGCAAAAATTCGCACCATTCTTTCGACCAGTAGAACCAGCGGCTGCACCGAGATTGATGATCACGCCTTTCCTGTCCGGGTTATGGAACACATATTCCTGCCCGCAAACGAAATGACCCTTTAGATGTGCGTCAATCACGGCATCCCAAGTCTGGTCGGTGATTTCGGTGAACGGTGAATCGAGGTTTATGCCAGCGCAATTGACCAAGATATCCACACGACCAAATGCCTTGATGGCGGCTTCATACATAGCCTTGACAGCTGATCGATCGGCGACGTTCGCCTGGCATGCGACAACGCTGTCGTCACCGTGCTTGCGCGCAATTTCAGATCGCAGCTCTTCGCCCTCACCATCTTTTAAGTAGTTAATGACAACGCGATAGCCTTTGTCGGCAAAACTTCGAATTATCTCAGCCCCCAACCCGGTCGCCGAGCCGGTTACCAATACTACATCGTCGTTTGCCACTTCCATTCTCCTACTTGATAGTTGCTGAATTTCGAACGGCTAATTCTGCTGCTGGCATTACCGCCATGCAAGTACCGCTGACATCTTTTGAATTCTGGAGATCGAAAAGCTCTCTCTTCGCAATCATGACAGCCCCAACAATCTCGGCAGGAAGAGGCTGATCTGTGGCACGAAGGTAATTACCATCAATGAAATTGTGAGCACAAGCAGGAACGGTAGCAGTGGCTTAACAACTTTCTCGATCGGCGTATCACTCAGGCCGCATGCCACAAATAGACATATGCCCACCGGCGGCGAAACCATTCCAAGACCAACGTTGGCCGCGACAATGATGCCGAAGTGGACGGGGTCAATGCCCATCGCATTTGCAACCGGCACGAGGATAGGCATTAAAATGAGAATCGGTGGCAGGCAGTCCATGACCATGCCAAGGACGAAGAACAGTATGTGGACGAAGAGGATAAAGACGATCCAATTGAACGCGTATTTCGTGATCATATCCGCCATTTCTAGCGGGATACCTTCAAACGTCAAGAGAAATGAGAACATTGCCGCGCTCGCGAGAACGAGAAGCACTACCCCGGTAAGCGCACAGGTTTTGAGCAGTACATCTGGCAGGTCCCTTAGCTTGAGTTCCTTGTAGATGAAGAACGAAACACAAAACCCATACACCACCGCGACCGCCGCTGCTTCGGTTGGAGTAAATACACCGCCGTAAATTCCACCAAGAATGATAAATACCATTAATAACGGTAGCAGCCCATCCTTAAGCGTCTCGCGCTTCTCACTCTTGGTCATTGGCTCGATCAGCGGCAGCTCCAGTTTGCGCGCCTTTCGATTCGCCAATATCATGATGGCGCTACCACACAGTATGGCCGGCAGAATCCCGGCAGCGAATAGCGCACTGATCGATATGTTGGCTATAACGCCGATAATGATCAGATCTATGGCCGGCGGCACCAGAGTTGAAACGCCACCCGCAGCAGCGAGTAAGGCGGTCGAAAAGCCGACCGGGTACTTCTGCTTCTTCATTGCGGGAACGGCGATAGAACCGATCGCAGCCGTGTTTGCCGCAGGCGAGCCCGAGATGCCTGACATGAGCATGGTCGAAAAGATAACTACGAGGCCCAGTCCGCCACGAATTCGCCCCACGAACACTAAGGAAAGCTCCACAATACGTTTCGCGAGGCCGCCTTGAGCCATCAATTGTCCAGCGAGAACGAACAGTGGAATTGCGAGCAGCGGAAACGAGTCCAGACCGGAAATGAATTTCTGCGGCAGCATGATCAAAAGATCCGGCGAGACAAATAGCATGCCGACCATCGCGGTAATCGCCAGGCACATGCCAACCGGCACGCCCATGAGCATCGTAATGACCAATGTAACGATCAGTAAAGGGCCCATTTATTTGGGCCCGCCGTCAGCCGACATCGTTTCACGATAGATTTTCAGTTCATCGAGCCAGTTGCCGACAGAATAGAACAACATAAGAATGCCGCCAACGATAGCCGACGAAGCCGGCACTGCTTTCGAGAGCCCAGTACCTGGTGCAAATTGTCCCGCGACGCTCTCCGTATATAGAATAGCCTGCCAAACAAAGACGATCAGAAATGCCGAAGTCGAAGCAACCACGAGTGTCGCGATGATCGCTTGATTTCGATCTGAAAATCTATCAACAACAAAGCGAAGCAAGAAGTGCGCCTTTGTTTTGTAGGCGTACGCAGCGCCCAGGGCAGCAAGCCAAATGAACATGTATCGCGCCAACTCTTCTGTCCAGGCAAGAGAAGACTGAAGAACATACCTCGAAACTACCTGGATGAAAGTGACGGCAACAATACTCGTTAACAGCACGCACAATGCCCACTCGAGAATCGTTAAGCGACTTTCCCGGGACCTGTTCTCTTCATCTAAAGTTGAATGCATCAAAAATTCCTTCAGCTACCGGTGATTGATCACTTCGTCGATCATCTCGACACCGCCGACGTGCTCAGCGTTCCTTTCGTAGACCTGCCCAGTCGCAATTTTTTGGCGGAACATCGCACCATCGACCTCGTTGAACTCCAATCCGAGCTCTTTGAGCACCAACAACGATTGTTCGTTGTTGGCCTCCATTGCCGCACGTTGAATTCGTACCGACGCTGCCGCGGCACTTCGCAGTGCTTCCTGTACATCCAGAGGGAGTCGATCAAACTTTTTCTTGCTGTAAGTCAAAGGTACCGCAAGGTAAAGGTGCTCCGTCAAAGAAACGTATTTGGTTACCTCATAGAACTTCTCGACCAAGAGATCTGTGTGATCGGACTCGCCCCCATCGAGAACGCCCTGCTGGGTTGCAGAATACAATTCACCGAAAGACATCGTTGTTGCTTGAGCGCCCAAAGTATCGAACGCATCTAGAACAATCGAGCTACCGATTACCCGAATTTTTAAACCCTGTAGATCATCTGGAACATAAACAGGCCTTTGTTCATTCCACACGTTTCGCACACCGGCAAACCACCACCCAAGGACAAGTATGTCCAAATCGTCCTCAATTTTTTGGCCAATGCGACGCCCAACAGG
>JBLHLE010000177.1:0-9482 GCA_047620805.1 Pirellulaceae bacterium | reverse complement strand
TCTCCAAATCGCATCACTGTCAAATGATCGGCGTGCTTCAAATCGCCAAGTTCGGATGTGATATGAGTTTTACCTGTTTCGCTATCGATCATCTCAGCTTTGCCATGGACAGAGACAATTGCAATTTCGTGTCGCCACGAGGCAACGAGTGAATCGGCGGGAATCTCGCGACTCCAAAGAGGAACGCCCGTCTCGAGATTAAATCGCGTCACTTTCTTTTTCTGCTGGTCCACCTCCTCGTGAAAAACGGGGGTGCCATCGACAATTGCTACGCGATCGTAAACTCGCGGCAACTTGAGACGCTGAAGCAGCACGCCGTCCGACGCTCGAAAGATGTAGGACGGTTCCTCGGTCAACGGCGAAGCGACGATGTACTGCGAGTTTCCGATCAAATCGCAACCGATAGGGACATCATCGCGAGTCCAAATCACGTTGCCGGTGGTCGGTTCGATAGCCACCAAGCCGTCGCGACTCTGGAAGCATGCGTAATCATCGCTCGCACAAACGGAGCGCGGCGCGGAGGCGAGGCTGCGATTGCGCAGCTGCATACGCTGGACTCGCATTTGCGCCAATATGTTGAATGTTCCCGCCTGTACATCGTCGTTCTGCCAAAGCTTTTTGTGCCACAACAGTTTCGCTTGCGGGCGGCTACAATCGATCGCGAAAACAATGTCGCCCCGATAGCCGATTAAGGTATGTCCAACGGCCACGATGTGGTAGGCCATATAATACGGTGACAGGGAACCAGCCAGACGCGATTCCATTTTTGGCAATTGCACTTCGACTCGCCGACGCGACCAACGGTCGTTCCCAAAAATCTTCAGGGAACGCGCGTCGTAGGTGAACGTCATTTCGCAAAACGGAACGGCTTCGTTGCTGTCAAACACGAACGGCGTCAACTGGCCGCGTAAGGGGTGCGTCGCGCCGCGATTACTCTCCTTCTTTTCTTCCTTCTTCACGGAGTCGAAATTCCACATCGAACTCCACGGCATGTCTGCGATAGGACCCGCCTGAGGCGGAGTGTTGACATTGGCGTTGACATTGGCGTTGACATTGGCGTTGAGCTTGGCGTTGAGCTTGGCGTTGAGCTTGGCGTTGATAAACGCCTTTTCCCAGGGGCGTTGAGCCTGCTCCATTAACTTCGCATAGGACGCCAATGCCTCCTGAGAAACTTGCGAATCCGAGCGACCGATCAATGGCAATAAACAAGCGATCGCTTGTGGAAACTCTTTCTTGTTGGTGAAATCGTCTGCCAATTTTAATAGTTTCTGCTGAGACATGGGATGTTCGAGAAACATCGAGACTTTGCGCGGCGACGTTGCATCTTTGACGAAAGGCTCGAATCGGACGAGCCAATTTTTCCGCTGGTCCTCGTCCAATCGATCGTACAAGTCAGACAATTTGGCCGCCAACAATCGATCGGAACGGACAGTTCGAGCCGCGCTCGCAGGCAGCGATTTCGACTCGTCGAGGTGTTGAACTGCCGACGAGAAAATATCGAGTGCGCGCGGCAATCGTCCCGCATCAGCCAAGTGATCTGCAAAGTTCAACCAATCGGAGTTCGGCGCCCGTTGAGGCAAGAAGCCTTCGATCTCGTCGGCAATTTCGAGAAACCGCTGCGCGTCGCGAGGCTGCAATAGAATAAGCGACTGCAAGAGTATTTCATCTCTCGCATCGTTGGCTTCTAACGCCCGAGCATCCAGAAGTCGCTGGATTCCTTTTTCCAGTCGTCCGCGGCCGAGATCTATTCGAGCTAACTCAAACAATGATTTTGCATCGGACTGTGAACCAAGTTGAGCAATTTGCAACTTTTCTTCGATGCTAAAAGGAGCAAATCGTTGGATACCAAACAGGGACACCGAGAATACATCCGTGCCGATTGGAATCAGGTTGCCAAGCGGATCCGCCGAATCCGTTTGCAGCCGCGAAATGATATTTCCGGACCCGACGTCAATTCGAACAATTTCGCCCGAGCTGAGTGGGATATGTAGAGTAGAGTCACCGATGTAGCCGCGACCAATTGGTATCGCCGACCCTGGATAACCGACTTCTTTCCAAGCTGATTTTCCATCCGCTACGTTGATGCCTCGCACCGACGCTCGGCCGACAACGATTGCAACGCCACCTTCGATACCACCTTCGATACCACCGACGTATAAGCCATCGTGTCGCGGTGCCGACCACTTCAATTCGCCAGAATTCAAATCGACACAATGCAGCTCCTCGCCGGACGAAGTCGTCAGCAATGCAACGCCCTTCCACAAGACCGCAGCGGAGGCCAGCCAATGGTCGGTCGACTTGGCTTGCAAATCCTCCATACTCTGTCGCATAGCGACGTTAATTCTCTTCAGGTTGATCGCCTGATCCGACTCCATACTATGCATCCATGACACGGCGCCATTGATGATATCGATTGCGACAAACTGGTCATCAAGTGTAGGACAGACCAAGACACCGTCGCGACAGGCGGGCGGCGCGACGCGAGCCACGGTGGCGGGTGGGGTCGTCATGTAAGCAGAACGGACAGGATTTGTCGTCTCCTTCGATGTCAAAATCCACTGCCCCTTTACCGTACCTGTATCGGAGTTAATCTGAACCAGACGAGTCCCTGTATCGAATTCAATGACTCCGTAGAGCAAATCGTCAATCGGAACAGGCGGTCCTAGAAAACGCCCACCAGCGATCTCGGATGTGGAGTGTCCGAACGCGGTACCAAGTTGCCAAATCAACTTACCAGTATTCAGATCGTAAGCGGCGATCATGTTCTCGCGACGGAAGTCCGTAAAGTTGGAACTCCGAGATCCGTCGAGCTGAGTAACGACACTGTTGAAGTCGTAGCCGAGATCAAACGTCACATCTTCGGTCGCGAACACGTATTTAGCGTTGCTGCTTATCGCGCCCCAGGAGATATCTTGCAGCAGCCGTTTCTGGACCCCCTCGTCAATCTTCCGATGTCGTGCAGCGGGAACCGCCGATTTCAGTGCTAACATTCGGCTCAGCGAATTCTCGGCGGGGACGCGCCATATTAGTTCGCCCGTGGTGCGGTTAATGGCCGACAGTCCAGACATCGTTCGACTAATCAGCAAGTCTCCCACGACCACTGGCTGAATGGTGGGAGCCGTTCCTAGCCGCCGGGCCATGACTTGTTTCCAAATTCGTTTGATCGAGTCGCCCAAGACCTTATCGACGGGGGGCCCGACAGCCTGAGCAGTTGGCCAAGGCGATTCGAACTGCGGAACGTTGCCAGAAAGATCGCCACTCCAAACGAGCCAAGCCACGTTTCTCGAATTTGAAAATTCGGTGACGCGGCGAAGCCATGCGACGGGATCGTCATTGTCAGTGAAAACAGAGACTTCTTTGTCGCGCAATTTCAACGTCGGACGGTCGAACTGTCGTTTCCACTCGACCAGCAACTCTGCACTCCGCTGCAGATCACCTTGCAGCGAATAGTTAACTGCCAATTCGAATCGCGCGGCCAGCTTCATTTCCAAACTGGCTCCATTGCGATTGAGAACTCGTTGCAAGTAGAGCGAAGAAAGGTGGTGCTGACCGGCATTGCGATAGTAAGCCCCCAGCAGCAGTGCCGCCTTTGTGCCTGCGGCGGTGTACAGGAACTGCTGCTGAACTGACGCCAGCGCCTGCATGTCCCGATCTTCCAGCGCTTTGTTGTATTGGCTGCGAGCTAGATGTCCAAATAGAGCTTCATAATTCTCGAATTCCTTCGCCGGCAACGCGTTCAGTATCCGCTCGGCCTCGGCTTTCAAGCTGCGAAACAACTTCGCCCCGCGTTCCGGTCGGAAAACATAATTTTCTTTGAGCTGTAAGATTTCACCGATAGCTCCCATCGCCTCTTCGTAGTGCCCTTGCTTGATCAGGTCTTGAGCGATTCGTATCTGTCGGACAAGATCGTAGTCGGCGAACACTTCAGAGCCGCCGACGTCAGCTGGCTGCGGTTTGTCGACCTTGGGGTTGTTGGGATTGTTTACAACGGGAGCTTGTTTAGCTGCGCGAGCCGGAGCCGGCTCAATTTTCAACGCCGGCGGCGGATTCTCTTTCAACCATGCAGTGAGCGACTCCATGCATTTCTTTCGCGCTTCTTCGCTGGCGAAGACGATGTTGGAGTAACTGCTAACGGCCGAAGCAGGGGACCGGTCAACACTGCGAAACCAACTATCGGCTGATTCGAGTCCGTACTTTTTGAGATCTTGCTTTGAACACTTTACGATCCAAGCGGCGGCAACGTCGCGAACCTGAATGTCCCAGCGAACTTTATCGCGTATCCTCACTCCACAACTGCGTTCGTCTTTCAAGAGCTTGGTCATGCCAGCGATGTAATCCGCTCCGCCAAAAACACTTAGCAATCCCACTGCGCCTGCGACGGTGTTGCTGCGGTGACTATCGGCGTCGCTAATTATCCGTAAGGCCAATCGGCACCCAGCTTCTTTCAACTCCAATTGCGAAGCCAGCGTGAGGTAGTTTTGAGCGACAGCAGGGACGTCTCCCGCGAGCAACATTTCACCGAAGAGACGTCGTATCGTCGATCCAGGTTTAGATTTCGTGATACTTGCCTTCGCTTCGGGCTGCATCAACACCGAATACATCATCGAAAAATCAGTGGGTGACAAGGCGATCTTCAGATCGGAACAAACATATGCCAGTGCAGCGATAGTCGGCAGCTCCGGTCGCTTACGTTGCGAGGCATCGCCCACATACATGCGACTACGAATTTGCGAAATGCGAAAGACCAGAGCCTTGGCGGCGACTTCCGGTCCCGACGCGTACGATTCCAATAATGGACGCTCCGCAGTCACCATCTCGACAAACAGCTGCGCCGACTCCTTGTCCGAGCCAAAGCGGTCGCGAAAATTCTCCCATGTTGGGAAATTGAGTTTATCGATGTCCGCGCCAGCTTTGAATGCTTTGAGTTGTCCATCAAACTCGCGATCGACGATGAGATCTAGCAGCCATCGACAGCGACGTTGAACATGCAAATCCGGCGAGTTGAGCAGTGCATCGTTGAGCGCAACGGAGCACTTCTTTCCTTCTTTCACGATGGTTTCTTCGGCGGACCTTCGAACTGCAAAGTCGTCGGAGCCAAGCCGTTCAATGAGGTCCAATCCAAAGGGCAGGACATTGCCAACTGCCTGTCCCTCCGCAGCTGCGACCGCGTCGTCGGCAACCAAATGCGGAACATAGTTGAATGCCCCACACAAAACGATTGCGACGGACGTTAGATGTCGACGAAAATATAGCAGCCGCGCCATAAAAACAACCTATTTATTGACTCTCGATGTCACCGATTCAAAAAGCCGATTCAAAAAGCCGTTACAAGACTTCGCCATGCTCAGCCCCATCTGCTCGTCCGAACCGATTTCCCTATCATCCTTTATAAACTCTTGGCAGCAGCGACCGTAGCCTTATTGCGAAGGAATATTTGCCAAGAGGCCGATTTCCCGGCCAAGTCGTGGTTTTCTCGCGTGTTGGCGAGTTTGAGAAAGATGGGCAGCAAGATCTACGACTCGAGGTTTTGGACCGCTAACATGCTAACGATATCTCGTCGTCGGATCATGCCGACGACTGGATGTGGAGCCTGCCGCGAAATCACGGGCAGAACGTCGTAGTTATTATCGCGGAACGCGGCCCATGCTTCCGCGATCGGTTGGTCGGGAAAGAGCCTTGGGAATGTTTGTCGCGCCAAGTCAATCGCGCGAACTAGCCCGCCGAGTTCGGGATCGAAGTGTTCGTCCCGCAAATCACCAAATCGAATAATGCCGACTATCGCGCCGTCCTCCGCGACCACGGTGTAGGTATTATCGCGACTTTGCTCGATGAAATTGACGGTCTTCTTAAAAGTGGCCGACGCATCGAGCGTCTTGAAATTGCGCTGCATCATCGGCTCAATCTGTAACTCTTCGGTCGAGATACGCTGCCATGGATTGATGCCGATGGCCAAAAGACCTCGGTTAATCATCGCTTTAAGCTCGCCGAGCAACGTGCGATCGGAGTGAGATATTGCATGCGAGAATGGAACCTCACCACTTTTCAATAGCGACCAACGAATCATGATCGGACCGACGATTTCAAAAAAGACAACTGTTCCAAGAATCACGGTCTGCAACTTTAAAGCATCGCCGTGGAGCTTGGTCCCAACAGTTTGGCTTACCGCAATTGTCGATAGCGCGATGGCCGCGCCCGCTTGCGATAACAAGGTTGCGCCGAGCCACCGTTTCACCAACGGCCCATCTCGATGAACATCCGCTGCCATCCAGACGCCGAAGTACTTGCCTAGCAATCGAAAGACGATGTAGCCCACACCAACTCCGCCCGCCGCCACCAACTGCGAAAGATCGAGCTCGGCGCCGTGCGTGATAAAGAACACCACACACAGCATTCCCGTAAAGTGGCCCATTTCGTCTTCGATCTCGTCGGTAAAGTCAGAGAGATTGGCGACAGTTACTCCCATCGCCAGGAACGCCAACAAATACGATAAGTCGAAGTGCCAGCAGGTCCCCAACAGCACCCCCGTTACTGCAACGACAAGGATCAGCCAGCGACTGCGGGCTAAGAACGCTGCACAATAGGTGATGACGATTCCACCGACGACACCCAATGCCATCGCGCTTGCAAGCCGCAACGCGATGTATCCGAATTCTTGCAAGAGAGGAGCCTTAGCCAGTCCCTCCGAGTACATCCAGAACATGAACAGCACTTCGAAGGCGACGATGCAGACCAAATTGTTCACGGCGATCATCGCACCAGCGAAATCCGTGACCGGCCCTTCGGAATTGTTCTCCTTGATCACCAATAGTGTTGTGGCTGGAGCGGTCGCCATCGCCAAAGCGCCGAACAGAATCGCCAGCTGCCATGGGGCGTTCATGACGATCAAACCCGTCGTCACAAGCATGAATGTCAGTCCGAGTTCCCCAAACGAAAGTCGTGCCACCCGCGGAAGTATCTTGCGAAAATGGACGAGCGTAAATCGGCAACCCATGCTGAACAAAACCAGCGCCATTGCAAAATCACCAATGGGCACCAATATCGAGTGATGCTCATCGCGAATTATTGGCCACTGTCCCGAAATCCACTCCGGCACCCAACTCACCGTCCAAGCTGGCACGATGTAGCCAGCATGGGGCCCGAGTAGTAGCCCAGCGAACAAGAACGCCGTGACTTTGGGCAATCGCGTCCACTTGGCCACGATGCCCGCCAACAGCGCAGCGCAGAGTGCGACGCCAATGATCAGGACAACTTGCTCGGCATTCGTTTCGTGCAACTCTTTACTCTCGTTTTCGATGCTTTAGGACGACTCGCGTCCTGCAGTGGGTTTGGTTGACATGGAAGAATAGCACAATCGCTCGGGTAGCTGGCATAGCGAATCGCCATTGGTCGACGATTTCGGAATTCAGATGTTCAACAAGGCGAACAAGACAGAAGGAATCCGCTGGCAACGAACGGTCCAAAGTGTGAGCCGCAAGGCTAGGTTTCGCGGACCACGACTCTTCATGCGGCATTAAGAATATGTTAACCGTCAGTTAACTTTTTCTATCGGCCGATCTATTCGTCGTCCTCATCCTTCATGTCAGCTTTGGCCATAATCTCTTGCTGCACGTTTCCAGGCATTACATCGTAATGACTGAATTCCATCGTGTAGCTTCCCTGACCACCAGTCATGCTGGAGAGAGTTCGGGCGTAAGTTTTCACTTCTCGGAGCGGGACTTCGCAGTTAACTGTCGTCAAGCTACCGCCTGCGGAGTCGCTGCCTTGAACTCGACCACCCTTGCTGGACATATCGCTGTAGACGTCACCCACACATCCCTCGGGAACGGTGATGGCCATCTTTACAACCGGCTCCAACAAGCAGGGGCTGGCCTTTTCAAAGACATTGCGAAACGCGTGGCGCGCCGCAGTCTTGAATGCCGCTTCGGAACTATCCACCGGGTGGTGTTTTCCGAAGTGAACTTCGACGGCCAGGTCTTGGACCATGCAACCGGCGATAATCCCATTCTCGATTCGTTCGCGAAAACCTTTCGCGATGGCGGGCATAAAGTTACCGGGAATCGTACCACCCACCACGGAATCGACCCACAGGAAATTGTGAACTTCGTCGTAGTGAGTTTCCTTCATGGATGCAAAGCGGGCTTTCGTCGCGAACTCTTCGATATCTGTGCCCCTTGGCATCGGGAACATGCGAATGTGAACTTCGCCAAATTGCCCGCGGCCACCGGACTGTTTCCGGTGACGATAGCTTCCTTCCGCAGCCGTTTGAATGGTTTCGCGAAAGGGGATCTTCGGTTCGTTCGTTTCGACTTCTAACTTGTCGCGGCGCGCCAAGCGTTCTTGAATCACTTTGAGATGCAGATCGCTCATCCCGGTTATGACCAACTCTTTGGTCTGCGGATCGCGGTCGATGTTCACCGTCGGATCTTCGTCGGAAACTTTGTGAAGTGCGCTCGACAATTTAGTTTCATCGCCTCGGGTCTTCGGCAAGACAGCCAAGCCAACCATTGGTTTCGGGAAACGGATCGGTGCGAGCTTCAGTTCGCCGAGTACAGTCCCCGTCGCCAAATCTTCCATTTTGGCTATGGCAACGATTTCACCAGGGCCAGCTTCGTTGACCGAAATAGTTTCCGATCCTTGAACAGCCAACAAAGGTCCCAATCTTACGCCTTTGCGAGAGGAAGACGACGCAACCGTCTGATCCCTGGTCAAATTACCAGAATAGACGCGTATGATGCTCAACTTTTGCACGAACGGATCGATCCGCGTTTTGAAAACGCGCGCGACCAACGGCCCGTCTGCCTTCGGCTCGACGGCCACTTCTTCGTCTCCTTGCAGCGCCTTGATCGAAACGTCGGCCGGTGACACACCGCACATTACGACGGCGTCGAGGAATTCGGTGAGGCCGACGCCCGTTTTCGCCGAACAACAGACGATCGGGACTAAACTGCCAGAGGCGACTGCCTGAACAATCAACTTGGAAAGCTCTTCATCCGTAGGCGGTGTCCCCTCGAAGTAGCGTTCCATGACAGCTTCATCGACTTCGATGATCGATTCGATCAACGGCTCGTTGATCTCGGCGGGATCCATGAGGGCACCGCTGGTATCGTCGGGCACTCTAAGTGTACTGACGACACTCTTAAAGTCGGGGCCCTGACCGATCGGTACGTTCAGTAAAACACAACGCGCTCCCCAGAGCTCTTGAATCGCGAGAAGCAAAGCCGGGAAGTCAATGTTCTCATCATCCATTTTGTTGATGACGATCATACGACCACAACCAGCTTTTTCTGCTTCGGTGAAAACGCGGCGAGTATTGACTTCAATGCCAGCATGAGCATTGATCACGATGGCCGCCATATCTACGCCGTTCAAAGCGCCAATCGTCTGTCCCAAAAAATCGGGGTAACCCGGCGTGTCGATGATGTTGAAGAACTTCTTACCGTACTCAAAGTGCACAAGCGACGCTTCGATCGAGTACTTGTGTT
>JBLHLE010000176.1:0-9506 GCA_047620805.1 Pirellulaceae bacterium | reverse complement strand
CCGGAGTGGGCGTAGCGCTAGCTGATGACGGAGTGGGCGTAGCGCTAGCTGATGACGGAGTGGAGGAAGCCGGCGAGGCACTCCGCTATTCGAATTATCCCTGGTACGACAGTGAAAGCGACTCGCTGGACCGCATCGATGTCGATCCGGTTGACGAGCCGTATTCAAATCGAGAGTCGGATTGGCTGGCGGCAAAAACCAACCCGGCTCCTCCGCGGCGAGGTACCAGAACGATGCCCAGCATTGGCTGGGCGACCAGATTATTCCAGATCTTCGTATACGGCGGTCTAATACTGTTGGCAACCGCTTTGCTGGCCTTGTTGATTTGGGCTGTGCTGCGGAACGGAAAAACGACGTGGGAGACTCAATACGAAGACGTCTACGAATCCGACGAAGCGCGCGTGGAGAGCCTGCCGTTTCAAGTGAGAAAGCCGCATGCCAATCTGCTCGAAGAAGCAAATCGTCTATACCAAGCGGGGAAATACGGCGAGGCAATCGTTTATTACTACAGCTACTTGCTCGTCGAACTCGACAAGAGCCACGTCATCCGACTAACCAAAGGGAAGACTAACCGCCAGTATCTTTGGGAAGCGGAACAACGACCCGAGTTGTCGCGGATTCTGGAGTCGACAATGATTCGGTTCGAGGACGTATTCTTTGGTGACCACGAGTTACATCGCGAACAATTCGAGTCGTGTTGGGAACATCGTAACGAATTTCAACAGCAATTGGAGCGAGCCTCAACAACATGATTCGTTCCTCAAATGACTCACGAGTCCACAATACCGTTAGCAGAATTGCCTTACTTAGTGTGCTGAGTTTGGCATTTGTCTCCGGTTGCGCTAAAGCGAGATTGGACGACACCTACGGACGCTCCCAGGGCGATGGTTCGTCGAGTGTAAACGCTACCTCTATCTTTGCCCAAATGTTTGCCCAGCAGGGATACCGAGTCCGCTCTGCTCGTTCCCTTTCTCCTGGGATCAATCGAGCGGACACGATCGTCTGGGCACCCGACAGTTATGTGCCGCCGCGCGAGAATGTTATGGCCTTCCTTGAGCGTTGGTTGAAGCAAGATACAAATCGTACGCTGATCTACATTGGCCGCGACTACGACGCTGAAGTTGAGTATTGGGATGCGGTCGCGAACAATGTTCCCGTCGAACAGTTAAGTGAATTCAATCGTCGTCGAGCTATTGCAAAAGCCGAATATCTCACCGGACGCCTGCAGATCCCCAAAGACCATGTTTCCAAGTGGTTCAAGATTCAAGGGCAATCTGCATCGCGAAATGTTACGACGCTGGCCGGAGAGTGGGCGAGTGACATCGATCCGCAAAAACTAGAGTTTAAGATCAGAGCTCGATTTACTCCGCCGACTGATGTGGAAATGACAACGCCGACCGACGTAGAAAAGCAGGTTTGGACGTTCGCGCGGGAAGAGGAAATTGAGTTCAACAAGACGGAACATCTGGATTCGGAAGTGCTACTCGAATCCGAAGGAGATCCGCTCGTTTATCGATTGGATGTCCACGGGGTCCGCGTCAACAATCCGAATCAGATCATCGTCGTCCCCAACGGCTCTTTCGTTCTGAATCTGCCACTCGTAAATCACGAACGGCGGAAATTGGCGAACAAATTGATAGCAGCCTGCAAGTCGAAGAATGGCGAAGTAGTGTTTCTACAGAGCCAAGGAGATGGACCGCCAATTCGCTCGGGCATTAGCGACAAGTCAGTTCCGCCCGGACTAGAGATGTTCACTGTTTGGCCGCTGAGCGTCATCATGCTGCACTTGTTTACGCTCGGCATCATCTTCATTTTCTCCCGTAGTCCGATTTTCGGCGTACCGCGGGAATTGGATTCGGAATCTCTTTCTGACTTTGGAAAACATATCGATGCGTTAGGCGAATCATTGGAGCGAACAGGTCGCGCCGATTACGCCCAGCAACGCCTGGCATATTATCGCACACACGTCCGTCGCGACTCCGGTGCCAGCCATCGAGAGCCGCGGAAAAAATAGGACTTACAGCACCCATTAGGATTAGGTAGTAATAAATGTCTTCAACGCAATTCATCGAGTTCCCCTGCAACGAATGCGGACGCAAGCTAAAAGTGGGATCGGACAATATCGGCCGACAGGCGAAGTGCCCGCAGTGCTCAGCTGTTCAGACGGTTCCCAACACATCTTCCTCGGGGCCACCTGAAATTCAGTTTGGCCAACCCGCTCCCGCTGCCAACTCGCCAACGTCGTACGCCCCGATTGAGACGGCACCACCCGCTGCCGATCCCAACGCATCCACAAACTTCAACTCAGGCGACCTGGCTCAACCCGCCGCCGTGACGGCATTTGGACAGGCGCCGGCTACACCACATGCGCCGAGTTCGTTTGTGCCGCAGCCCGCGTCGACGATGCCAATGTCGACGATGCCAATGTCGACGATGCCAATGTCGACTCCAGTCCACCAAGCTCGCGACACGGAATCGAAACAACTGTTCGACAAGCTCCGCGGAGAGATCAGCAAGATCTTCGTCGGTCAGCAAGAAATGGTTCTCGGTACACTGGTCGCTTTGTTTTCCAGCGGTCACGTGTTAATCGAAAGTGTCCCGGGACTTGGAAAAACATTGTTCGTCCGCACACTCGGTCGCGTACTTGGTTGCCAATTCGGCCGTATTCAGTTTACCGCCGATCTAATGCCATCCGATATTACGGGTGCTCCGATTTTCGACATGAAGACCCAAGAGTTCCGCTTCCGACCAGGTCCTGTGTTCGCTCAGATGTTATTGGCGGACGAAATCAACCGCTCGCCCGCCAAGACTCACGCGGCCTTGCTGGAAATCATGCAGGAGTATCGCGTCACGATCGATGGCACCAGCCACGTACTGGAAAAACCATTCCTGGTCATGGCCACTCAAAACCCAATCGAGTCGGAGGGTACTTATAACCTTCCGGAAGCACAACTCGACCGCTTCATGTTCAAGCTCCGCGCCGAGTATCCAAATGAAATGGAAGAGCAAAACATTCTCAAGCTGCACAGTCAACAGATCGACTTGAACGAACATTTGGAGCAACTGGAGACGGTCACAAACCCTGCTCAAATCATTGCAGTGACGAAGCAAAACGCCAACATTCGAGTTGACGATCGTTTGCTGGACTACATCAACAAGATCGTACGTCTAACGCGGAAGTGGCCACAGTTCCATATGGGGGCGTCTCCCCGAGCAGGTATCGCCCTGACGCAGGCTTCGCGCACCTTGGCGGCTTTCAGTGGACGCGACTACGCAATCCCCGACGATGTCGTACAAGTTGCGATATGGGCACTACGGCATCGAGTGATTCTTACGGCCGAAGCTGAAGTAGAAGGGCAGAGCGTCGATGAGTTGTTAACGGAGCTGATCCGTTCGGTGGAGGTACCGCGGCTTTGAACGTCATCTTCGAGTCGATCGACCAGATCATTCGCGACTACGCATACTACGTGTGGATGGGCTTAACGCTGTTTGCAGTACCTTTCATGGTTAGTGCGCGCTTTCGCAAGACCTATCCCAGCACGGTCTTTATCCTGCTGGCTTTGGTTACAACGGCAATGACATTCCTGCTCTTGAGAATCAACAATGAAACATTGCTGTTCATTATCCTCATCGCGGACGCCGCGACCCTGTTGATCGCGACAGGAGACCTCTTCACCTTACCGAAGAATTCCGCGTTCACCGCCGAACGAAAACTGATGCGAATCGCTTCCATTCAAAAACCTCATCCGGTCTCGCTAACGATCAACAACCACACGAAGAGCGGGTACAGTCTCTTGATCAAGGACGGTGTGCCTCAAGTTTTTGAAGTGGATGAAGAGGAGCAGGAGTTTTCGATTCAACTGGCCGGCCAAAGTCGCGTGACCAAAGACTACGACCTGATCCCAACGATCCGCGGCGCTTACGAACTGAAGGCCGTTTACATCCAGGTTCAAAGCTTTTTCGGTCTTTGGAAAAAGTACATCAGAATTCCATTGAAAAACACCATCAATGTCTACCCCGACATGAAGCAGTTGTCGGAGTACGCGCTATTGTCTCGCACCAATCGACTGAGCATGCTCGGAGTTCGCCGAACCCGAAAAATCGGGCAGGACAACGAATTCGAGCGACTCCGCGACTACACGCCAGATGACAATTACAAACACATCGACTGGCGATCGACGGCTCGACGAAACAAGCTAACGGTCAAAGACTTTCAAACAAACCACAGCCAACGGATTATCTTCCTCATCGACTGCGGTCGAATGATGACCAACATCTCTTCCGGAATCAGCCTGCTCGACCATTCGCTAAACGCGATGCTAATGCTCAGTTACGTGGCCTTACAGAAAGGCGATTCCGTCGGAATGATTTGCTTCTCGGATCAAGTCCACGCCTACGTGCCGCCGCGGGGCGGCATGAACCAGATGAATCAGCTGCTACACGCGTGCTTTGATCGCGAAGCAACGCTTGTCGAATCACGGTACGAAGCGGCCTTTCTGCATTTGAATTCGTTCTGCAAAAAACGATCGATGGTCGTCTTAATCTCGAATGTGATCGACGAGGTCAATTCACTGCAGATCGAGCAGTATTTAACGAATCTGGTCGGCCGCCATCTACCACTCGGAGTTTTGCTCAGAGACCATAAGCTATTCGATGCTGCGGATAATGCTCCCAGCCACGGCTCCGAATTGTTCCGAGGCGCTGCCGCCGCCGAAATCCTCACCTGGCGACACCAAGTGCTTACCGACTTAGAGCACCGCGGTGTCCTCGTTCTCGATGTCTTTCCCGAAGACATGACCGCGCCACTGATCAATTCCTACCTGAATATCAAGGCGAGACACCTGCTCTAGACCCTCTCTCAACATCGGGCTTGATTGCCGGCAACTGCTACACGACGAGAAAACGCCCCGTATCACAGCCTGCCAGGGTTACAGGCTCGTGACCGACTCGGCGCAAGCTGGGCGGGGAAATAAACGCAAAGGACGCGGAGTCGCAGAGGGCCGCGGAGAGGAAGATGGGACGAGAGGAAATGAGAAATTGGGGATTTACAGTTACAGGTCAGTAATGTTTACGGAACACAAGACACTGACATTTTTGTTGCCGACGATTTACTTCTGCAAGTTCAGCGGAAACGATGGCACCAAATTTCGACAAACTTAATTCTTCTTTTTGTCTTCTTTTTGTCTTCTCTGCGTCTCCGCGCCCTCTGCGCCCTCTGCGTTAAACCTCCTTTTCACCAGTCAACGCCTCAAACCCAGCTGGGTCACGTGGATTATTCACCAAGCCCTTGGAATTTTCCAAATGCCTCGTCCCACTGCTCGGTCTCGCGCGGTTCGTACCGCTCGACGTCAAAGCTGAACTTGATGACCTCCCGAGCGGCGGCGATGGATTCGACTTCGCCTGCCGAAACCGCCTGCATCATCACGTTGCCGATAGCCGTTGCCTCGACGGGGCCGGCGACTACCGGGCGATTGCAGGCGTCCGCGGCCATCTGGCAAAGTAATTTATTTTGAGTGCCGCCGCCGACGATGTGAATCGTGCCGATGGCCGCACCCGACAATTCTTCCAGCCAATTCAGAACCGAACGGTAACGCAACGCCAAACTCTCCAGAGCGCAGCGAATAACTTGACCAGGTGTTTCGGGGACGGATTGGCCCGAGGCCTGACAATATTCCTGTATCGCTTGGGGCATGCTGACCGGAGCTACAAAGTTGAATGCATCGGGGTTGATGAATGAAACCAGTGGCGAACTGCTTTCTGCGGCCGTAACCAAGTCGCCGAAATCGAAATCGTTCCCCTCCTGGTTCCATATTCGCCGGCATTCTTGAACCAACCACAGTCCAGCAATATTCTTCAGCACTCGAACGGTATCGCCGACGCCGCCCTCGTTGGTGAAATTCAACTCCGCACACTTGGCGGAGATAATTGGACTTGGCGTCTCGATCCCCATCAAGGACCAAGTGCCACTGCTTATGTAACACCAGTCGGGTGCAGCTCCGGCTTGACTAGCGGCTGGCACTGCCATTACCGCACTGGCGGTGTCGTGTGTCCCTGGAAGAACGACGTTAACATTCGACAAACCAGTTGCCTTAGCTACCGATTCACGCAGCGGGCCCAAGCAATCTCCTGGCTGCCGCAACTCGTTAAGGATTTTCGTTGGCAGTCCGAACTTTTCCATTAACGACGTGGCCCACTGTTTGCTTTGTGGGTTATAGAGCTGAGAGGTGGTCGTATTGGTGAATTCGTTCGCCTTCACACCAGTTAGCAGCCAATGAAAGAGATCCGGGATCATCAAGAACGACTCCGCGTTCTCGAGTATCGGAGAGTTAGCTTGCTTCATGGCGAGCAACTGAAACAACGAGTTGAACTCCATGAATTGCAAACCGGTGTCGGCAAAAATATCTTCGCGGCTGACGATATTAAAGGCCTTATCCAGTATTCCCTGAGTGTGGCTGTCGCGATAATTAAACGGATTCCCCAACAATTCGTCGTCGCGACCCAGCAGCGCAAAATCAACTCCCCACGTATCGACGCCGACGGAAACAATTTTGTCGCCGAACATCCCGTTTGCTTTCCGCAAACCTTCGACAATGTTACTCCACAAAGCAAGCACGTCCCAGTACATGCGATCATTGGCGATGATACCTCCGTTGGAGAAACGGTGGACGTCTTCCAATTGCAAAGTTTTACCGTCGAACAATCCGCCGACAACGCGACCGCTCGACGCTCCGAGATCGACAGCAAGAAATACTTTTTCGGACATGATTACTCCCAAAGCACTACTAAATTTCAGTGTATGATCCTAGCATTTGCCCCGACGTGACGTAAAGGACCGAACCTCTTGAACACTCGCGTTTCCGGAGACGCCGATTCTCGGGCAGTGGACTGTCGGGCAACCTCTCCCCATAATCGCGTATAATCTGAATGGTCACTAATATTCTGATAACGTCACAACGTCGGCGTGACGATTTCACGGCAGAATTTCACCCCCGCTTCAACATCCGCGATCGAACATGAAACCTAAAATCCAACCAGTACTTACCATCCAGAAAATCTTGGAACGCGAGGGGACGATCGCCTGCCCCGGCGTGTTCGACACACTTTCGGCGCGTATTTCCCAACAAGTCGGTTTTCCGCTGGGATTTATTTCCGGCTATTCGGTCGCGGCGACCGCCATTGGAGAGCCAGATTTTGGACTGTTGACTCAGACGGAAATCGTCGATCGCGCGAGACGCGTTTGCATGAGCGTCGAGACGCCGATCCTAGTCGACGCCGACACCGGCTACGGCAATCCGTTAAATGTGCATCGAACCGTTAATGAGTTGATTGCGGCCGGCGCGAAGGGTTGTTTTCTCGAAGACCAAGTGTGGCCCAAACGATGTGGGCACATGAAAGGCAAGAATGTTATCGAAAAAGAGTTGTACCTTGAGAAAGTGCGCGCCGCCGTCGACGCCCGTGGGGACCGAGATTTTTTCATTGTGACGCGAACGGATTCACTCGCCATCCACGGAATGGATGAAGCGATTTCGCGAGTCACGGAAGCCCGCGCAATCGGAGCGAACGCGAGTTTCGTGGAAGCGCCGAGCTCACTGGAGCAATTGAGTGAAATCGGCAAACGGTCGCCGTACCCCAACGTCGCCAATATGATCGAAGGGGGCAGGACTCCGTTATTGGAAAAAGAGGAATTGGCCGAACTCGGATTCCATCTGATCCTCTATCCTCTGTCGGGTCTCTTCTCGATCGCCCACACCATGCGACGAATGTTCACCAAGCTGCGAGACGAAGGAACTACCAAAGGCGCGGAAGATCAACTCATGACCTTTGCTGAATTCAACGAGCTGATCGGCGTTGAACAGAAGTACGAACTCGCCGAACGCTACAAAATCGACTAGCTCAACTCAGCAGCCGAGCGAAGTATCGAGCAGCAGGACTCAGCAGCCGAGCGAATTATCGAGCAGCAGGACTACTTAACGACTCGAGTCTGCTCTTTGCCCTCAACTGGCTCGCGAACAAGGTTGCTAACAGCGGAGGCTTTCAGCTCGAAGGTGCCGGCTCTGTCCCCTGTCACGAAGACGCGAATTGGGGGGAATGTCTCGCCAGCTCGCAGCTCTGCAATCCGTTCCAGCACAGCTTTGTTTCGTTCGACACTCTTCGTCGGAACTTCCGCTTCAACTTTGCGAATCGACATTCCGGGCGGAACAATTAGCGTGACGACGACATCTTTGTGCGACATTTGCAGCGGGTTTTTCAAAGTAACGATGTACTCCGTCTCGCCCCCGACTTTAATGACGTCGGCGAAATCGGCTACCTCAATAACTAACCGTTTGACGTCTCCCACTTGCGGTCCGGTATCGGCCGGATGGATACCGCCGACGGCACCACCCGCACCGATTGCTCCGATAACTTCCGTAACGGTCTGAGAATCATCGCGAATTCCCTGGTCGCATGTCACCGAAGCTTGATTCTGAGCGCCGTTGTCGGCTCGTACGCACAGGCAATCGATGTCGAATCGTTGCGTGACGCCCGGTTCGAGGCGAGGAATGTTCCATCGCAACTCACCTGGGGTCTGCAAGTTGTAGCCTTCGGTCGCCTTGGTCGGTCGGAATGAGCGTTCGTAGGTATCGCTGACGACGACGTTTGTCAGCGCGGTATCACCGGTGTTCTTGACGAAGATCACAAATTGAGCCGTGTCGCCAACTCGCAATCGCTGAGGTCCCTGCTTTTCAATCTGGAGTCCGTAACGAGGCTCGGGAGTTCGCGAGGCAGTTGCTGTTAATTCCTTGTCGACTCGAGCTGACTGGCTGCCGTTGGCGGTCACTATCACCGTCGCCCAATGCCGACCGGGCTGAGTGACAATGAATTGAGCCGGAACACTGCGGAATCCACCCGCGACAATATCCGGAATTCCCTGCTCGATACTCAGCGTTGGACCGGTGTCGACGTTTGGCTGTACGTGCTTCAATCCTTCACTGAACGTGATCTTGGTAATCAGGCCCGTCAAAGGCTGCTGGCCGCTATTGGTAACATTGATCTGCAATGTAACCGTCTGACCTTGCTCGGCAGTCTGCGGAAAGCCGACGTCCAGCGATAGTGCGGATGTGAAGACTTGAATATCCATGCAGTCGCTATGCTGCAATCCACCCCCGACAGCACTAACGCAGTGTCGCAACGTACCGTCGATCTCAGCCTGGCAACGGATCTGTATGACAGAAGTCGACTGCGGAGCAATGTCAGTTAGCGACCACTCCAAACGATCGGCAAATTGATTCGCCTGTGGGTTACTCTGCAATAATCTCAGCCCGCGCGGCAGGGCATCTTGTACTCGAACTTGCGTCAGTGGCATGTCACCTGTGTTAGTGACTTCGATTCGGTAATCGGCAACCTGTCCACCTTGCAGCTGCTGTGGACCATCCAATTTGATTGCTAAGCCAGGAGCACTCCACGTGACCGAAGAGTTCGCTTTCCCAACTGTCAATTGCGACTCTCGACCGTCGATCGAAGGTGGC
>JBLHLE010000175.1:0-9530 GCA_047620805.1 Pirellulaceae bacterium | reverse complement strand
CGTAGGCAACGGCACGATGCTCGACAACACGCTCATTGTCTGGATGAGTGATGCGGGCGAAGCGCATCACGGATTCTGCGGCGAATGGCCGCTGTTGCTCGTCGGCAACCTAGGCGGACGGCTCAAGACTGCCGGGCGATTCCTGCAGTATCCCGCCTACCAGCAGCATGCGGATCAAATTCCGGGTCACCGCACGATCGCGAACTTCTACCTCGCCCTGCTGCATGCCGTCGGCGACAAACGCAAACAGTTCGGCGAACAGGATCTGAACCTCAACGGCGCGGACCAGTCTGGTCCGTTGGCGGAAATCCTGGCGTAGCACGGACTCGAAATGACAAGCCGTAAACATATATGATAGTCGGACATGGAAGGAGTATTTTAAAATGTTGACCGTAATGGACAGTCGACCGAGTCGAAATTGCGGCGGGTATTGCCGACGCGAGTTTCTCCGAGTTGGTGGACTTGGATTGGGGGCACTGGCGCTGCCTCAATGGTTGGCCGCGGGGGCGGACGCATCGCAGCAACAGGGATTTGTGCGCGATAAAGCAGTTGTCCTGTTGTTCCTCGCCGGGGGGCCGCCGCAGCACGAGACGTTTGATCCGAACATGTCGGCGCCGAGCGAAATTCGTAGCACGACCGGCGAAGTGCAGACGTCGTTGCCAGGCCTTACTTTCGGCGGCGATTTTCCCAAGATGGCGCAGCGAGCGCACCGGTTGGCGGTGGTTCGCTCCTATGGTTCAGATAACGGGGGGCACAACTACGACAGCACGGTCTCGGCATCCAATCCACTGAAGGCGGCAGCCAGCGCCATCTACGCGCGATTGGCAGGGACCAACCATCCCAAAACGGGAATGCCGTCCAATGCCTTCGTCCTTCCCGAGGCGGTGCAGCCTGATCTGAAATTCGGACAGATAGGCGGGACCGGCGATCAGCGAACGATGGTGACGCCGGGAACGCTGGGCCCGTTGTACGAGGCATTCAATCCGGCTGGAGGTTCGGCGCTGACCGAATCGATGGAGTTGCGAATGACACCGGGTCGTTTCGCAGACCGACGCAGTATCCTCAGGCAGCTCGACACTTTGCGACGCCGGGCCGACGCCACGGGAATCGTCGATCAGTTAGATAAGTATCAACAACAAGCCTTCGACCTCGTCACGCGCGGGTTGGGCAAGGCATTCGATCTCTCGCAAGAAGATCGCCGCACCGTGGAGCGTTATGACACGCGGCAAGTTTTCAAGCTGGCCGAATGGCAGAAATACGCGAACCTCGGACGTGCGACGAATCTGCTCGGGCATCAAATGCTGATGGCGCGGCGGCTTGTCGAAGCGGGTTGCGGATTCGTTACGGTTTCGGATTGCGGCTGGGACATGCACGCCGACGGCAGCAGTGCACCCGCCATGACAGCCATGGGGCCGTTGGGCGGTCAGGTGGACCACGCCGTTTCCGCGTTTCTTGACGATGTAGAAGAACGTGGTCTGTCCGACCGAATCCTGTTGATCATCAGCGGAGAGATGGGCCGGAATCCCGTCTTGAATGCCAAAGGCGGCCGAGAGCACTGGGGATCGTTGACGCCGTTGGTTTTCGCGGGCGGCGGCCTGAACATGGGCCAGGTCATTGGGCAGTCCGATCGCCGGGGCGGCGAGGCGGCTACCGAACGATACACGCCCAAGCACTTGCTGGGCACGATCATGAATACCCTGTTCGACCTCGGCCAGTTGCGGCTAGATTCCGGAGTCCCCAAAGATTTGGCTCAAATTGTCGTCGACAGCAAACGCATCGACCCATTGTTCGCATGAAAGAAAATTGACCTTGAATGAACCAGTGTCTTCCCGCACCACGTTATCGTGTAATGAAAGACCGCTTCCATGTGTCAACTTCTTCCTGTTTGTTGTTTCGCCATACCGTGCGAAAAAGGGCGTACGCCAAAACATGGGAACCGCGATTGCTGGGACCACGAGTCCGTCCAGGAACCTTTCTCGGGCAGTTCCGTTTCATTTGCGTTGAAAGCCTGACGACACTGCCAAGTAGTCAGTAATGCTGCGGCAACCCAGGAAAATTAACCTCAACAAGGTGTATATGAATCGTCTCAGACTGCTCGTAATGCTATTCGGAAGTTGTGTCGTTAATCTGGCACTGCACGCGGAAGAACCGGCCGCGGATGCGATTCGCAAGGCCCTGGGTATCGACACCGGTTTCGCACTCGTTATCGCGGACGATGCAACGCTGGCGTGCGATTTGGCTGATGGCGGAAAGCTGTTGGTGCATTTGCTTACCTGTCGGGACGACCTGGTCAAATCGCTACGGGACGCGGTGCAGTCGCGCGGACTCGGCGGTCGAGTTGTCGTGCAGAGTCTGGCGACGGCCGGACACTTGCCGCATCCCGATCGTTTCGTCAATCTCGTCGTTGCGGATCTCGACAACTTGGCGGCGCGTGAACTGCGGCGGACAGAAGTCGATCGCGTGTTGGCTGTTCGCGGCGCGGCGTTCTTGAGGACCAACGGCCAGTGGAAAACTATTACCGCCTCGCCCACTAAAAAGCTCGACGATTGGACACACCGCTTTTACGACGCCAGTGGTAATTGCGTCAGCCGCGATACGGTAGCCGGTGTGCCTCGCGCCGTGCAGTGGCAGCATGGCCCTGCGCTGGAAGACGGCACGGCCGATGGAAAGGTTCCACGCGTGGCCGATGGCCGTTTTGTGGCATTCGACGGACTGAGCGGCGACCTTATTTGTCGCGACGCCTCGAACGGTTTGCTGTTGTGGCGGCGGTTCATCGGTTCGCCGCAGAACGCGGACGTGGCTATCGTTGGCGGACGGATTTACCTGTACCACGACCAGCAGACGGATTCGGTAGCCGGCCGTCGCTATGTCGAAAGCGGGCCGCTGGTGGCGATCGATCTGGCGACCGGTGAACTGACCAGAACATACGCTGAAGCACTCCGCGCCGGAACGGCAAGTCCGGTCGAAACGGAACACCACGAAGACGCGAAACGCTTCGAGAAATACAACCCGGTGCCGTGGTTCATCGTCCGCGATGACGTCATTGTCCAAGCCTACGGATCGGAACTGCTGGTGTTGGATCGCGGCAGTGGCCGGCGTCGCTTCACGAAAACACTCGACGCCGGTCACACCTGGTTTTCGCCAGTGCTGATAGGCGACACGCTGCTGGCCGCAGAAACCGTTGGCACCGCTCGCCGCGGCCGGCACGACGGCGCAACTCACGTCGCGGCGATGACGGCGTTTGGCCTGACGGATGGAAAGACGAAATGGCGAAACGAGGACGCTCATCCGCTGCGCACGGTCGCCGACAGCAAGCGAGGACGGTTGACGACCCGGGCCGAGTTCAAACCATTGAGCGCCGCGGACGGTTTGGTGCTGATCCATGCGAGCAGCTACCAGTTTCGCCACGGCGGTCGCGTCGCGGTGCTGGATGTCGGCAGCGGCCGAGAGTTGTGGCACCGCGATTTCCAGCCGAAAGAGCTCTACACGCAGGGATCGCAGCGAGCCATCTTGCGCAGCGGCGAGGTTGTCGTACTGGACGGCTTGGGCGCGTTTCGGTTCGACGCGCTAACCGGAGCGGTGATCGGCGAACCATTGACGCTGCCCAAGGGACACAAGCGGCAGGCTCGCAATAACGGCGCATGCACGGCGTCGCGGGCCACCGTCAATTGGCTGATTTGCAACGCCTATCTGTATGTCGGCCCGGATGGCGCCGTTACCGGTTGCTTTGGGGCCCGCGGCGCGTGCGGGCAAGGTGCCGTGCCGGCCAACGGCTTGATGTACGTTAATCCGACGCCGTGCGATTGCGGCGATTACACCCGCGGCTATGAAGCGATGTCGTCGCGGTTGCCCGGCAAGCCGATCGCCGACGGGGATCGCTTGGTGCCCGGGCCGGCATTCGATGCCGCGCGGCAATGGAAGCTGGCCTTGCCCAAAACCGGCTGGCCGATCTTTCTGGGCGACGCCGGACGACGTTCGTGCTCGACCGAACCGTTGCCCACGGAACTGGCGGTTCGCTGGCAACAGCAGATCGTCAAACCGCGGCACGATGGCTTGGACGCCGATCGCCGGCAGAGCGAACGCTATCTCGGCGCGCTCAGCGCGCCGGTGGTGGCGGCCGGCCGCCTGGTCATCGCTGCACCGGAGTCGCATGAAGTTATGGCCTACGAGGCAGTGAGCGGCAAGTTACTGTGGACGTTCCAGGCTGCGGGAAAAGTCGATTCCCCGCCGACGATTGTGCTGGCTGCGGATTCTGTAGGCGGTCTGGCGATCTTCGGCTGCGATGATGGCATCGTGTACGCCCTCCGCCTGGTGGACGGCAAACTCGCCTGGAAATTCTCGGCGGCGCCCACAGACGGTGCGGCGATGCTACACGGACATTTGGCCTCGGCGATGCCGTTGCCGGGCAGCATCTTGGTCGTGGGCGACAGGGTCGTCGTCGCGGCCGGGCATCACACGGACCTCGGCGGTTTGCATTTCTTCGCGCTCGACGCAGCAACGGGAGCGATTCGCGCTTCGCGGGTGATCGCGGCGAACCAGCCGGCCGTGGTAACCAACGACATCCTCCTGGCCGACGCCGCGGGCGGAGTCTGGTTGGGAAACGGCCGATCGATGTTGCACTTGTCACCGTCACTGCAAGACCTGCCTGTGGAGACCTCGAAGATCGGCACAGCAGCCAATCGGCCGGCGTTGGCCTTCGATCGTCAAGGCAGCCGCATCCGCTTTCGCACCGACATCGGCCGCGGCGGTTCCACGCATGGCTGGAAGGGCGCGATGCAGACCAGTTTCATCTCCGCGCATCGCATCGCCAGCGACCACGAAATTGACTACGCTTTGCGCGACCCCACGGCCAACGATCGCCATCCGGTCCGCGCCGACCAGACACCCGTTGTTGTGTCGATGAAGCGCAGCGGCGAAAAGAGACAGCTCTGGGCGACGTCGATCGGATCGCTCGGAAGCCGCCAGTCCTACAGCGCGCTGATCAAGTCCGGCGATCGCTTGTACGTTGGCGGCGGAGCGCGCGACGGCTCGGCCGGCTTTCTGCAAATCCTCGACGCCCGAACGGGAAAACTACTGGCCACCTACGAGCTGCCGTCACGCGTCACCGAATGCGGCCTGGCAGCTGCCTCCGGGCGACTGTTCATCTGCTGTGAAGGCGGTGAACTGATCTGTCTGGACCAGGCGAAGCGCTAGCCCAATGAACCAAACATCTGCCGGAAACTCGCTAAACTCCGGCTAGCAACTATCGTGCCGAACACGATTGGTCCAGACCGCTACGGTTTTGTTCGGCAGCTCACAGACGGGTGAATTCAAAGTCGGCAGAGGTAAAAAAGAGTAAGAAATTAGTTGGTTAATTTGCAAAATCGATTAAACACGAAGAGGGACTCCCACAAACTGTCCCTCTTTTTTTTGCCATTTGGCGAATCCATGCTATTTTGAGAAAATCGAGTTGAGGTTTTCCGGCGAACGAACATTTGCCTTTGAGCTGATTGTCGAGAAATGCTGTAGAGAGGTTCAGTTTATCAAGGAGCTATTTTGACGAGACCAAACATGGTGAATCTGATTGAGTCACGGTTCAATGCCCACAACCCCGCCGCGCCAGCGAAGGAATCCGGTGTTCGCGTCCCCTTGCTTGCGCTCTTTGAACTTGCGCGGCGGGCTGGTGTGATTTGCGCCGCGCTCATGTTCCTGTCCCCGATGTTGTTCCCGATGTTGTTCCCGATGTTGGTTCGCGCCCAGGATGGCGCCCTGCGTGACACGATTGATCGCGAGATCAAGGCGGGCTGGACGAAAGAGAAAATCGCGACGCCGGCGGGGACTTCGGATGCGGTGTTTTTGCGGCGAGTTTATCTCGATCTCGTCGGCATGATTCCGACGTACGAGGAAACGACCGCATTTCTCGACAATTCGGATCCCAAGAAACGCCCGCAACTGATCGACAAGCTCTTGACCGATCCGCGTTACGCTCGCAATCAAGCTCAGGTGTGGGATGTTAATCTACTGGGCCGGAATCCGAAGAGCATCCGCGCCACCAATCGCGCCGCCTTTCAAAAATGGCTGGCGACGCAGTTCGAACAGAACGTGCCGTACGATCGCATCGTGCACAAGCTACTCAGAGCCGAGGAGGACAACTCGAAGTTGTTTTATGTGGCGTATCGAGATGCGGACGATTTGACTACTGCCACGATGCGATTCTTCCTCGGCACACAGTTGCAATGCGCCAAATGTCACGATCACCCTTTCGAAGACTGGACGCAGCAAGATTACTACGGCATGACCGGGTTCTTCGTGCGCACGTTCGTCGTGGAAACCGCTGGGGCGACAGAGCACATCAAGAAATTCTATGTCGGTGAGAAGAGCACCGGCGACGTCGGCTTCACGGTTCTCCCGAAAGACGCGAAGCCCGGCTCGAAAGGCGAGCCGGTCAAGCCGAAGTTTCTGGGCGGCGTGGATTTGCAAGAACCCGAGATACCGAAAGACTTCAAGGAGCCGAAAGTTGAGCCCAAGCAAGCTCCGCCCAAGCCGCTATTTTCGCGCCGAGAAAAGATCGTTGAATGGATCGTAGCCAAGGACAACCCATATCTCGCGCGGGCTGCGGTGAATCGGATTTGGGCGCAGTTCATGGGTCGTGGGTTCGTCCATCCAGTCGATGACTTCAATGATGCTAACGACCCCAGCCTGCCGGAGTTGCTCAAGGCAATCGAGTCGGATTTCGTCGCACACAATTTCGACGTGAAGTGGCTGATTCGCGAGATCGTCAATAGCCAGACGTATCAGGCGGCAGATGTTGGCTCGGCTGCCGATGCGCTGCCCAAGTTCTACGAACGCGCCCGCGTGCGACCGTTGAGCGCGGAGGAGTTGACGGCGTCGCTACACGTCGCCACGGGGCTCGGCGTCGAGTCGGCGCTGAAGAGCGTGCCGTCCGGCGACATGCTGAAATACCTGGGCGCGCCGACCGACGGCCAAGGCACTTTTCAAGGGAGCCTGTCCGAGCACCTATTCATTCACAACGGGGACATGTTTCGCAGTCTCTGTTACCCACGCAACGGCAACCTGGCCGAAAGCCTGCTGAAGAGCACAGAGGCCTGGGAGGCCAAAGTCGAGCGGATGTTTTTGTCGGTCCTGAGCAGGATGCCAACGAGCGAAGAGCGCGAGCGGTTCGGCAGTTACTTAAACGTCGACACGAAAGACACGAAGCTCGCCCAGCAACGGATGGAAGAGGCGATGTGGGTGCTCGTTTCATGTTCCGAGTTTCGGTTTAATAGATAATTGTCGCAGCACCGCGTCTCCAGGCCCGTCCGTGGTGAAGGCAAGGGCGTGGGCTGTCCAGGAAACCCGTCCTACGAAATGCGAACTGGAGAATTCATGGACACCAACTCATAATCCGCGGCCGCCCACAGGGCGGGACAGGTCCTGGTGTTTTCCCTGACCGAATACCCAAACTCCATCTCCTTCAAGTCGATCGTTACTTGAACCTAAGGATTCTCCAAAACCGATCGACGCGGTCCGTTTCCAATCATTCAGCCAGACATAGCAAAAAGACCCGAGCATCTTGGACGACATTGTGGATGCGATGGCGGTCGGTGTGTTTACGATGGACAACAAGGGAAACGTCGTCGCCTAGTGCGACGAAACCGAGCGCACTACGGTTACCTGCGTGTCGACATTGTCGGTCAACCTTGCGAACTGATCGCCGTTAGCTGCGTAATCCACGCCCTCTCGACTCCGTCCGAGCACCACGCGAAAATCACCTGGCCAGGATGAAGCAATCACAAAGCTCAAGCCGCCCAATGCGTTTCCTCATCTTCGGGTTCCTCTTCGGCATCGAGAGCGGCCAGATGCTCGGTTGAAAAGAATCGATTGGCGAGTAGACGGACCGGCACAAGCAGCGCGATAAAAATTGGAAACAAAATCCCTAGTGCGCTGCTCTTGACGAACCACAGAATACCGAGGCAGGTCACTTGCAATAGCGTGAAGGCATGGATTTTCCATCGTGGCACTCGGCGGATATAGTGTGTTACGGGGTAAAGTGCCGGGTCTTTCAGCCACAAACTGAGACGCTCGAATAACTGGTTGCCTGACATCGAGACGACACCCATGAACAGGAACAAACCGTACAAAACAGCCATCGGTATCGTCTTTAAAAACGGCAGCAGCAACAGCGAAAGTCCAATCAGCAGGTGAATGGCAAGACCTGTCAGGCGATTCTCACGCACGTGAATTACCCGATCGCGGGTCTCTCCGTTGGGGGAAACTACCTCCTCGACTGTCGCCAGACTGCGGACGTGATTAAGCGACCGAACTGTGGCGGCAACAAGCCACGGCAACCCGAACAACGAACAGACCGCCATCAGCAAACCGACCACTCCAAGGTCTAAGTGATACGCTTCGCCCTTGTGCAACCGGTGATCGGGGCTATTGACGATGCGAGCGGTGATGTTCTGGTCAAGAAATACCAGTACGGTCACGAGCAAAGCAGGACCGGCCGCTGCGAACCGCGCCCAAACTGGAGCCGCCAACAGGTCGACGGACCACGAGCGGCCGCTCGTGGTCCCAAAGGCGTCGGGGGCTGGCAAGATGTCGAGAAACACTTCGTGCAGCCAGACGGAGACGATTGTCATGGCTGCCAACGCGATCGCCGGCCCGAAGTCGGCGAGGAATTCGCGAATCTGCGGGAGAAGATAGCTGCTACGCCGGAATCGCGAGAGGCTCATGGCGATGTAGAACGTTCCCAGCGCGAGGAGCAACGAGAGTAAGGCTGTATCATGATGCTTTTTGACGTCAAGGTCTTCGAAAATATGGACGAGTGCCTTGATCGCCTCGTAGATGAAGATAATTGAAATGAGCGCCGAAAATATTTCATCCGTAAATCGAGTGAAGTATCGCATCAGGCAACTGGCGTCGGTGACTGCCAGAATCAACAAAAATCCCGCAGACCAGAGACCGACCCATCCATAGGACGCCAAAAACGGAATCCCCAGGTCGGAACACAGTCGATAAAGTATGGCGGTGAACACCAGCAGCGGTCCCGTCCCTCCAAGGATGACAAGCGGCTGGCCTGAGACGAGAGCGAAGACAACGCCACAGAAAGCCGATGCGGCAATCATTTCGACGGCACCGATCTGCCCGCCCGTCTGCACCGCCATAACGCCGCCAAAGGTGACAGCTGGTGCCAAACACGCGAAGAACAGGAACAATGTCGAACCGATACACTTGGCGTGCAGACCGTCGCGAATATCGCTAAAGTACTGCGGCCAGCGACGAGCGAAATCCTGTCGCAATCCTCCACAGAATTGACCAGTGTAGATCAACGCATTGGAATGTTTCTCGTCGGCTGGTTGGTGTGAGGTGCGAGCTTCGAAGTGATCCAAAGCCGCCACCAGGTCGTCGCCTGAGCGAGCGTTACCTGCTTCATAACGAAACTCTTCATCCGACATCAGTCGGGCAACGTTGGCGAGTGAGTCTAAGTGTTGTGAGACCGAATCAGGCGGCCCCAGCAGGAAGAACAGGAACCGTGTCGGGATCCCATC
>JBLHLE010000174.1:0-9546 GCA_047620805.1 Pirellulaceae bacterium | reverse complement strand
CGCGAACAATTTTACGCGAACAATTTAGCGCGAACAATTTAGCGCGAACAATTTAGCGCGAACAATTTTACGCGAACAATTTTGCGTGGAAGAGTCTAGCGAGGAAGAGTCTAGCGAGGTTTGCGGGGCGGGTTGAGCTTTAGATTCGCAAAGACAACCGTGCCTAATGGATCGTCGCATAGTAAGTAGGTCGACTCGTCGCGTTGAATGCTGTAATCGTCGTTTTCAGTGGTGGTCGCGTAGCAGTCGCGAAATCGGCTGGCGAATACAGGGCGACTGCGTTGCAGTAACAGCGTCGAGTGTTCGAGCGAACCACCGTCCTCCGAATCGTGTTGCAGAAAGGCGAAGTGATCGACGAGATAGCGCCGAATCGAATCGGGTTCGACCCACTGAATAACCAGATTGCGGTTGATGTCATCGACGAAGCCGCGATATTGCTCGGCTGTCCAGGACTGAAATTGTCCTTCGAACAGTGTGTCCTCAAGGTATCTTCTGTCGCTCAACTCGACTTCTTCCGTCGACGTGGACATCCCCAGGATTATCTCCAGAAGTTGTAGCGGGTCGATGTATAGCGAGCTGATTTTAGGCAGCCCAACTACATCGTGACGCTGTTCGGTGTTTGTACGGAGAATGGAATCGTCCATGCTCGGACCTTGTTTTCACAATCGTGGTGGAGGGTATGTTCGACAACTACCGATTATGTCACGGCGGATGTGAAACTACCAGCAGAAAAACACCGCGTTTTTACGCAAAGATCTGTGGCCGCAGCACTTGCCAGTAAGGGTTAACGCTGGGGAGAGCTTTAACGAGCTTTTCGTAGGTGCTTTCGTCCGTGTAGCATCCGACGATGGCCCCTCCCGATCCGGCAAATTTTGCCGACGCGCCACAGCTTCTCGCGACCTCTACCATCTGTTTATGCGTTGGGTTAATGGAGTAAAGGTTGGCGCGAAGATCGAAGTTGCGATTGATTAACCGCTGAAGTTGGTCCACGTCATTGGTTTCCAAGGCTTGGCGAGCCTCCGGAACCAAGGCAGCAATGTCACTCATCGTTTTGGATAACTCTTCGTTTTCCGTGACACGCGTTCGCAATGGGCCGTGAACCGATCCCGATGTTTTGGAAGCAGCTACATCGTAAGCGACGAACAGGTTTGGTAAAATCGAGGGGTGTAATGGAGTGTACTGGCCACAATCGTAACCGCAAGTCGACTGCATGTTGCCGAAGTCCATGTACAGCATCCCTTCGTAAACTTGGATGGCTCGGTCCTGATAGCCACAGGCAATTCCGAGTTCCTCGTTTTCTACGGATCTCGCCAGCGAAGGTTGCAGTTTCAACGGGAGTTTGACGTCGTAGTAGGCCATCAAACTTTTGAGCGTAGCAACAACGATAGCGCTGGAGCCAGCGAGTCCAACGCCACGAGGGATGTTGGTGTCGTAGCGGATCGAGAACGGCTGTTCCGATAGTTCGATCTTCTGATCTGCACAGTACTCCGCAAATCGTTTAATCGTCGCCTTGACGAGACGCACGCCACCGTAGTAACCGTTGAGGTTTACATCGTTGACCAATTCTTCGAGCGACGTGAAGCGGTTCTTGTCTTGCTTGCTCCAGAGAATCTCTAGTTGATCCCACGGGTAGAGTACGACCGAAGCTTTGAACTGACGGATGACAAAGGAGATCGTCTTTCCGTTGTATCCATCGGTTGGGTTGCCGATCAGGCCAGCTCGAGCGTACGCGTGTTTGCGGATGACATTCATGAGTTCGCATATTCCTTCTGGCTTCAGCGGCGACGGTCGCATCTATTCTTCCGCGAGTCTCAATTTGAGGAACTCACGGAGCGTTTTTCCGTAGACGGGATCCGCCAAGCCGAACTCGACAAAGGAGCGGAAGTAGCTGTCGAAATTTCCGATGTCGAATCGATTTTCGCCGGGAGAAAGGGAAACACCAAGCACTCGACCGCCCGCTTGAATAAGTCGGCTAATGGCATCGGTCAATTGGATTTCGTTTCCTTTCCCCGCTTTGGTCTGTTCGAGGTGAGCGAAGATTACGGGTTGAAAGACATAGCGACTAGCCACGGCCAGGTTACTGGGAGCGTCTTCTGGACGAGGTTTTTCGACGAGGTCTTCCAGTTCAAAGAATTCGCCGTGCTGTTTTTTGACCTTCGCTACACCGTAGCGAAAAACCTCTTCCCGAGGGACGGTTTCGAATGCGATCACGGCGTCTGCTTCTTCCCGCTCGAATACATCCACCATTCGCTTAACGATATTTGATTGCGCGTGGAGTCCAAGGATGGTATCGCCGAGTGCTACGACGAAAGGCTCGCGCTGTGCAACGGGTTTGGCGCAGAGCACCGCGTGGCCGAGTCCCAACTGCCGGCCTTGTCGCGTGTAGAAAAACTCCAATTCCATCCGCTCATACGACAATGTCGCGAGCAAGTCTTCGTGCCCATTTTCGCGGAGATGGTCGATCAGTTCATGGTCCACATCAAAATGGTTTTCGATGGCGGTCTTGCCAGGACCTGTAACAAAGACCAGCTTCTTGACCCCGGCGTGAGCGAGTTCTTCGGCCACGTATTGCACCACAGGTTTGCCGCCCACGGGCAGCATTTCCTTGGGCTGACTCTTGGTGAGCGGAAGTAACCGGGTGCCGCGGCCCGCAACGGGGACGACGGCAAGTTCAACTGGCATAGTACACTCCAAGGCTCCGCGAGTTTGTGACGTTCTACGTGCTGCCGTTTTCTTCGCTATGGAAATGGGTTACAACATTTGCTTGCATTCCAGAGCCTGAACAGGTTTACATTTTAGAGTATGCTTGAACCGGCGAAAGTGCCGCTGAATGGAGTTTTTTCCCAAGCTTTCGCTACGATGAGCTAATACCCTAGGTGTCCAGCGACTCTAGGACGTCGATAAAGACGCACTTTTTCACACAAGATTTGCCGTAGCAGTCTACGACCATTTGATACCGAGATCCTTTTTGAGACGTATTAATCGAGGAAATGTTCAATGAGCAATGAAAATCCTTACGATTTTGGGCCGGGCCAAGCCGCGACATCGAGTCAATCCAACGCCAACTTCACGGTCGGAAAAATCGATGCGATGCAGTGTCTACAGGAAGGCTGGGCTCTGATCCAAGACAAGTACATGCTGTTCCTGGGGATTTCATTCGTTGGCGCGCTGATTGGCGGTGCTGTTCCGGTCGTTCTGATCGGAGCAATGATGTGCGGAATCTTCTTCACCTTGTTTAAGCGCATGCGTGGCGAAGAGGTTGCTTTCGACGACCTTTTTAAAGGCTTCGACTACTTCAAGGATTCTTTGATTGCCACATTGATTGTTGGCGGGCTGGGTCTGGTCGTTTTTTTTGGCCTGCTGATATGCGGAGTTGTTTTGACAATAGTTGGGGCGGTCGCTGGCGAACAGGTTGGACCTGTTATCATCGTCGTTGGTTCCATCGTTCTCTTCGTCATGTATATCCTTTGCATTTTTGCACTAAATATCATTATGATGTTCGTGTTTCCACTGATTGTCGACCGCGGTCTTTCGCCAATGCAAGCGGTTAAGACATCATGGGCGGCGGGAAGAGCCAATGCCGGAGGAATAATCGTGTACATGTTATTATCATTCGTGGTGGGTTTCGTCGGCTTGTTGGTATGCATCATTGGAGTCTACTTCGTCCTGCCAGTGCTTTACGCCGGACAAGCTGTTGTTTATCGACGAGTCTTCCCGGCTTTGGACGGTAAAGCCGCAGTTTAATAAACTACTTTCGTTCCGGCCAATTGAGATGTTTGTGGAGGAACTTGTAAGTTCCTTGGCCGTTAATCGTATGTACGCCTCGATAGGGTCCAAAGAACCATTCGATTTCGCAGCGATCCGGAATGCCGAGTTTCGCCGCATACAAATGGCGGACCTTGGCGAATTCGTGGCCCACATCCTCGTCTGATCCGACACCATCGTAGTGGCCTCGTTCGACCATGAATGGACGAGGCGCGATGAGCGCTGCCATCTCTGCATAATTGAATGTACTGCCGAGGTCGAATTCGTAGATCTCGTATTCACCTGTCCAAACGTAACTAGCGGGAGCGCGAGTTGAAGCGTTCTTTCCGACCCATTCGTTGAAGTCGGCAGAGCAAATGGAAAGGCAGTAGTCAGTCACCAACGGCGGAATACGCATGGCGCTCTTGCCGCCATACGACAAACCGTAGAATGCGATACGTTTGGAGTCCACTTGAGGCAATTCTGAGAGCCAGTCGACGATTTGCTGGTGTTGAGGGACGATGACGGAGAAGAGAGTTTTCTTGATCGGGTTCGCTTCCCGCTGCAGCGTGCGAAAGCGGTCTTGAAAGATGTAAAGATTCTGGGGTGCGAAGGTGATGAAACCGCGTTCGGCTAACTTCGCGGCAAAGTCGTGGTAAGCGCGGTGGTTGCCTTCGATGGTATCGCGAGGCCGACCTTCCAGCCCGTGTTGGCAGACGACCACCGGACGTTTTTCACCTGGTTTGATATCCTTTGGCATCAGCAAAATGCCAAACGCGATGACGTCCGGATAGACGTCGAGCACCACTTCATAGCCGGTCCAGGTCGGCATGTCGTAGACTTTGCGAGTTCGCGCGTTGAAGGGCAGCAACTTATCGTCGAAGTGTCCGACGACTTCATTGCGGAAAAAGTCGCGGTAAGATTCAACGGATTCCCCGTAGTTTTCTAGCGAATCCGTCCTGAGGTTTTTCATGAAGTCTTTGCGGGTATAGGGAGACTCGGCAAGCAATCTTTGACTGAAGCGGTCTATTTGCTTCATCTGCCGTCTGAGACGTGCTTCCGGATCGGTTTTTCTGACCTCGCCTTTCCAAGCGGGTTTTTCTTGTTTCAAATCTTCGCTGCTAACTCCGAGTCCGCTGCAAGCCTGCGTTAGCGATTCGAGTTGCATCATGGGACCATAGCCATCGGCGACACTGATGAATTTGGGCTTCCAGTTCAGCTTGTCGGGCGGGAGCAGTGTAGCGATCCGATCCACTTCGGCGCGAACGTCAGCTGGATTGGGTGGGATGAGTTTGGCAGGTGCACCTCCCTCACCTGGGATGTCAAGTTCTACACCTTGGCAGGCTTCAATGACGAGATTTCGGGGCGCGATCATGGCGGCCAGTTCCGCATCTCCGAATTGTTCCAATAGCCCAAACACGTTGCGATCGATTGGTTGCCGCCAAATTTCTTGGCGGGATTCAAAGTGTCCGCTGACTAACACCGAGTCGATTCGAGTGTCGATGGCGCCTGCATAGAGCGCTAACAAGCCTCCCTCGCCCCAGCCGACAACACCCGTCTTGTTGGTGTCCTGCTGTTGCTCAAAGTAGTCGACTCCAGCCAGGATTTTTTGAACTTCGTAACCGATCAGATGTCGACCCAGTTCAAATGCGCTGCGGTATAAGAATTCGCGATGAGTCAGGTTCGCTCGGCCGTTTCGGCGTTCCTTTTGGCGGCTGATGAGAGTGGGGACGAGAACACGACATCCGGACTCCGCCAGTATTCGAGCATATTGTGAATTGGCTGCAACCTTGTCGGTTAATCCCGCGATGTCCTCCGGTGTTAGATCGGCATCCGGCACGGCGATAATATTAGCTTTGATTTTACCAGTAGGGACGAGCATCAGACCTTCCGCGGTCACGTCGTCGAAAGCGGGCCAGGAAACCAAATAGACTTTTACGGCTGCGGACTCAGCCAGCAGCGCTGGCGTATCGATCGTGGCCGACAGTGAAACGTCAACCGGTTTGACACGGGTATCACGTACACCAATGATATGACGCAATCTCGCCCTGTTGGGCTCGATCGATTTGGAGTACGCTGCCGGCGAACTGAAGTCGCGTTTCCAATGCGACTCGCGTTTGCCAACCGACTCGTCCAACTTCCTGAGGAGGAACTTATCGACCCCGTCGACTAGCTGGGAAGCAATATCGCCTTCCATTTCGAGCGGTTTCGTTCCCGGTAACGGGTCGTCAGCGACAAGTGAATTCGAGCAGAATGTGTATTGCAGCAACAGCATAAGTAACAGACCTGAAAGCGTCCGCGTCATAAGAATCACCTTGGGAAAGGTCGAGGGAAATTGAAGTGGAGAGGATTTTGCGGGGCGGCGAGCACTATTGCGTGGCCACAGTTGCAGCGCCTCTGTCGCGTGACCTCAAATATAGAGGTTTGCATCGACAGTCTCAACAAATTACGATTTCCAGTGTGAAATTGACACTGTGAAAGCAACGTAAGCATAAGCGAGTGACAGACTATGAGGACTTTAATTGGGCAATTAGTACTCCTTTGCGGAGTCTTTCCGGCGATTGCCTGGACGCAGGAGATTCCAGCAATTCCGCTTCGCATTCCACCGGCGGGTATCGAAATACCTGCTGCGGACCGTCGGCAACTCGTCGCCAGTGTCGCGGAACTGAAACGGCAACTCGCTGCCCATCAGACGCACAGCTACGAAGCCGATGTCGCCGTTTTCGTTCACGCGCTTGACCTGGCGCTGTCGAACAATGAGTTTTATGGCAAGGGAGATGTCGCCAAGGCAAATCGACTTGTCGATATGTGCTCAGCTCGACTGAAGACTTTTCCGCAGACGCCCTGGCGAACGCAGAAGGGATTAGTTGTTCGCGGGTATCGATCGGCGATAGACGGCGCGGTTCAGCCCTACGGATTGGAGATTCCCGCCGACCTCGATTTTACGAAACCCGTGCCGTTGTATGTTTGGTTGCACGGCCGTGGCGATAAGACGACCGACTTACACTTCATCGATCAGCGCGCAAGTCGAGCTGGTCGGATCGCGCCCGCGGGAGCGATCGTCGTGCATCCATTTGGGCGACACTGCATAGGCTTCAAGTCAGCCGGCGAGATCGACGTTCTCGACGTCGTTAAACATGTTCAGAGCGAGTATAAAATCGATCCCGATCGTGTCGTGTTGATGGGATTTTCGATGGGTGGAGCGGGAGCTTGGCACTTGGGAGCCCATTACACCGACCACTGGGTAGCAGTAAGTCCCGGCGCCGGATTCGCTGAGACTGCTAAATACAATCGCCTTGCACTAAGCGATTACCCCGTGACGTATGAGCAAACTTTATGGCAGCTGTACGATGTTCCCGGATATGTCCGCAACTTGTTCAACGTGCCGTTCGTCGCGTATAGCGGTGAAGTCGATAAGCAAATTCAGGCGGCGCGCGTTATGGAGGAGGCGTTCAAGTCGGAAGGTAGGGAGTTGCCACATATCATCGGTCCGAAGATGGGCCATAGCTATCACCCCGATTCACTCGCCGAGATCATGAAGATGATGGCAGTTGCCGTTGACGAAAAACGAGATCGTTCGCCCGCGAAAGTTCACCTGCAGACGAAAACACTCCGCTACAATCGAATGCATTGGGTAACGGCACTTCGGTTGGAAAGGCATTGGCAAGATTCTCGCGTGGATGCTGAAATCACTTCCCCGCATCAATGGAAAGTCGAAACCAAAAATATTCGCGAATTGCAATTGAATCCGCAGCAAGGTTCTGGCCAAATCGAAATATCCATCGATGGGAAACTCCTCCAGGTTGAACGCGACTCCGGAAAACCTGTCATTCTTAGCTACAGCGAATCGGCAAAAAAGTGGACGGAAATTTCACGCCAGCCAAAAGACTCGGGCTTGTTCAAAGTGCACGGTCTGCAAGGTCCAATCGACGACGTTTGGATGTCGCCGTTTTTAGTGGTTGTCCCTTCGCAGGAGTGCCGTAGTGAAAAAGTTCAACGTTGGATGGAATTCGAAATTGAGCATATGAAGCGGCGGTGGCAAACTCTGTTTCGCGGCGAATTGCGAATCAAGAAGGATAGCGATGTGACACCCGACGACATCGCGAACTACCACCTCGTGGTGTGGGGCGATGCGAATGCAAATTCGATTATCGCCAAGAGCTTGGGGCAACTTCCCGTGCAATGGGACGTAAAAACGCTAACAGTCAATGGGAAAGAGCACGCTGCAGCAGATCATGTCCCTGTGTTTGTGTATCCAAATCCACTGAATTCCAAGAAGTATATCGTCGTCAACAGCGGTCCCACATTCAGAGAGGGGCACGACAGTACCAACTCGCTGCAGAATCCCAAGTTGCCCGATTGGGCGGTCGTTGATCTCAACACCCTCCCCAGCGCCCAATCGCCTGGCAAGATCGTCGACGCTGGATTCTTTAGTGAAGCTTGGCAATACACGAAATGAGCTGGCGAATGGCATGGCCTTAATTTTCCCGCTTACAGCATGACAGGAAGTTAAAAATGAGTTTACCAAAAGTAATCGCGGACGGACCATTAGCCGAGGCTGTCTCAGTTTTGTTGGACGGGCGCGTTGAATTGTTGCCTTGGAACATTGTGACGGAAGAATCGGCTTCGCCGGAGGGACCGTCGCCGGTGGATGGGATCTACACCTACGGTCATCCCCTGCTCGATGGGGCGATGTTGAATCGACTGTCTGGCGTTCGGGTCATTAGCAATTACGGAGTGGGTGTCGACCACATCAACCTGTCAGATGCTGCGGAACGCGGTATACCCGTCGGGAACACTCCAGGAATTCTCAACGGCGCGACTGCGGATATGGCCATGACACTTTTGTTGGCAGCGGGGCGACGGTTAATCGAAGGTGACGCCTATGCCCGCAGCCCGGAGTTCACGACTTACGATCCAGGTTACATGCTCGGACGCGAGATACACGGCTCCACAATCGGCATCATTGGAATGGGGCGCATTGGAAGCCAGATCGCGAAACGAGCACGCGGATTCGACATGCGCGTGCTGTATCACAACCGTACTCGTCGCGAGGCAGATGAAGCACAGTATCAAGCTACGTACTGTTCACTTGACGATTTGCTCGACCAGTCGGATTACGTCGTGGTTGTGACTCCGTTGACGGCCGAGACAAAAGGGCTTATTGATCGCCCTCAATTCGAGCGGATGAAGTCGTCGGCGATTCTCGTGAATATCGCTCGCGGGCCGATCGTGTCGACGGATGCTTTGACATGGGCGTTGCAGGAAGGGCAAATCTATGCGGCTGGACTGGACGTCACCGATCCGGAGCCGTTGCCGCGGGATCATCCTCTTCTCTCCTGCAAGAATCTCACAATTGCTCCGCACCTTGGGAGTGGCACCGAGCAAACGAGACAGCGGATGGCTGAGGTTTCTGTCGAGAATCTGTTGGCCGGTCTGGCCGGAAAACCGCTGGTGCACCAAGTGGGTTGAGATACTTGGGGCGGGGGAATTTTGCCAACGGATGAGGTATTCGCCGTTGGAGAGAGAGGAGATAGGCCCCCAATTGACGAACGACCTTCTAACTCCAACAATTATGGTGAGTCCAAGGGAGCCGAATTCGCTGGAATACACGCTCAATTGACGGCTAACCCTGCCCGTATCGGTACAATTTATTAACCTCCGTAGGATAGTGCTCAACGATGAATTTTCTGCAATCCCAGGACCCAGAAGTATTTGCAGCCTGTGAAGCCGAAGCCCAACGTCAACAAGACGGTTTGGAGATGATCGCCAGTGAAAACTACACCAGCCCCGCTGTAATGC
>JBLHLE010000173.1:0-9558 GCA_047620805.1 Pirellulaceae bacterium | reverse complement strand
TAGGGCAGGTTCGGTATCCGGACAGACTCCTAGGAAAAAGAAAGCTCCGGCAAGTCGGAGCACTCCAAAAGACTGAATGCCAATCTTGGCCAAGAAATGCTGATTTTGCACAGCCCTGTGCCTGAGGATATATCCGCGCGACTATTCGCCGTACGCGTCATTCAATCCTATTCGTCGCTGGCACTCGATCCCCGATACTTTCGTTGCAATTCGATTCGTCTTTTAATCGACCGCTCGGCCTTTCGGCGGCTTACCGCAAAAACTCTCATCTCTTGTTAGCGTCTAACGTTAGGCCTCGTCTCGCCAAGTCACTCGGAAGTGAGTGGCGTTGAGCGACCAGGGAGCGGCAGATTGAACGACGTTTGCAGATCCCCCCTTGAGGGCTAACTCGAATGCGTTTTGAGGCGTCAATTATCGAGTATCTATAGGCCGAGAGTCGCGCGAAAATAACACGACAAAACGCATGGAGTTTCTTCCTTTCGCCATTGTTTGTCGCTAATAGTAGGTCCAGGGTGGATTTTGATTCTTGGTCGCATCGACGGCGATGTCGAATTGTGACAGCGAACGATGGTTAAAGGACAGGCCATTGTTAACGGAGCAGTTGTGCCTTCAGAATGAAGATCATGACGTTTGGTTTTGTCTTAGTTGGATGAGGGGCACTTGCTGAGTTTCCCCGCTTTCAAACAGCAACTCCAACTTGCTGAATACGACGGCAAGAAACACGACTGCCCAAAAACTATTACTGCATGAACTGCATGAACTGCATGAACTGCATGAACTGCATGAACTGCATCACGACATCCCCCTTCCTCACTCCCTCCCTCACACCCTCACACCTAATATCTGCTTCAGGAGCTTTGTATGTCACGAATGAACCAACGTCTCAACCGACTAATTGGAATTGGACGCAAAGCGAAAAAAGATCGCCGCAACGCAACTCGCCGACAGCGAATGTTAGAGCAGCTTGAAGCTCGACGGTTGTTGGCTCCCATCTGGTCGGAAAGTTTCGAAACCGACGGACAGGGTCTGCGATACTCGGCGAGCAACGAGTTCATCGACGGCGCGGACTACTCATCGAGGGTCAACGATACCAATGGCAATACCGCTGGGGGCGAAACTCCCGCGATCGATCTCGATAGCGACTCGATCGATGAGTACCTCGATTTCGACGGTCAATGGTATTATGCATGGGAAGATACTAATGACCCTGCTGGAGACGGGCTAGATCATAAAGTCATCGATTTCGACCCGATTACCACTGGCGCATTTGAAAACATAGTCTTCAAGGGTCTTTTCGCTGCTGGCGACACGGATGCCAACCCGAGCTACGACAGCAACTCTTTCGTGGCCGTGCTGTCCAGTACGGACAATGGTTCAACTTGGATCCCTCGTCTCGTCACTCGTCTCGTCACTCGGGGCGACACCGATGCCGCCGATGCTACAGATCGACCGGCTCGGCTTGTCAACACGATTGCACCGTCTGGGAATAACGGCGTCATCACATTAGCAGACCTTGGTAACGAACTAGCCAACAATCACCGTGTCACGACCGGGAACTTGGGGCCATCGTTCGCTCTCATGGCCCCCGATACGCCGTCCAACAACAGTGCCGCCGACGGAACTCTCCTCACGGAATCCTTTCAGGAATTCACCGCTCCATTTCCCAACGCCACAACAACTTTGATTCGATTGGTCGTTTATGCTGACGATCAGAATGCCGAGTTTGCGATCGACAACTTCCGGCTCGAGGGCGACCTCGTTTTGACGAATCAGGCGCCAACGGTGACGGTAGTCAACGCCAGCGATGTCGGTGAACCCGAAATCGGCGACTCTTCATACAGTTTTGAGGTCGTCTATGGCGACGACTCCGCGGTCGTGGCGTCCACCATCGCTTCAACGAACATTACAGTGACTGGTCCAGGTGGAATCGGTAATGTTCCGATTCTCACTGGCACAACAACCAATCCTAACGGAACGACAGTTACAGCGAATTATACGTTGACACCTCCAGGTGGAACTTGGAACACGGCAGATAACGGCACTTATAACATCGACATCGTCGCCACCGAAGTTGGCGATGACGGCGCCACGCAACTCTTCGTGGCCAGCGGAAATGCTGGATCATGCAATGTCAACGCAACCAATAACGCACCGATTGTGTCGAACGTACTAGCCGAAGACGTCATAGTCTCCGACTTTGGTGAGACGTCGTACGCTTTCACGATCGAATATTCGGACACAAGCTTCGTCGACGCGAGCACGATAAACGCGTCCAATGTAACGATCACGACGCCAGGCGGAGTTCAGGCCGTTTCGAACGTGTTGGCTACGGTTTCCGACCCCGATGGGGCGATCGTACGAGCAACTTACTCATTCACTCCGCCAGGTGGCAGTTGGAACACGACCGATATTGGTGTCTACACGGTGGCCATTGTCGCCAACGAAATCTGCGATGTCGCGCCCAATCCCGACACACTTTGCGTGGCTGCCAATACAAATTTGACGACTTTTGAAGTGTTCGATAACAAATTGCTCAACGAGACCTTCGAGACCTTCGAGACCAATGGTAACTCGGTGACCAACGGGGCGGATCCGGATCGGTACACGGTGAGCAATGAATTCATCGCTGGAGGCGACTACTCGACGAGGGTTAACGACACCAACGGTAATGCCGCCGGGGGCGAGACTCCCGCGATCGATCTCGACAGTGACACGATTGATGAGTACCTTGACTTTGAGGGCCAATGGTATTATGCCTGGGAGGATACCGACGTCGCCGCGAGTGACGGACTGAAACACAAAGTCATCGATTTTAGCCCAATTACAACCGGAGCGCATGAGAACCTTGCGTTCAGTGGACTGTTCGCGGCAGGTGATACGGATACTAACCCGTCCTACGATAGTGACTCGTTCGTCGCCGTGCTGTCCAGCACGGACAATGGTACAACTTGGATCCCCGGACTAGTGATTCGAGCCGACACAACCGCTGGCGACGCCACGGATAGCCCCGCACGGCGGGTCAACACGATTGCTCCGTCTGGCATTAATGGCGTAGCCACTCTTGTGGACCTTGGTAACGAATTGGCTAACAATCACCGAGTGGTCATAGGAAGCCAGGGACCATCATTCGGGCTCATGGCCGCCGATACTCCGTCAGGTAACAGCTCAGCCGACGGAACTCTCCTGACCGAGTCCTTTCAGGAATTCACCTTTCCACTTGCAAACGCCACCACAACTCTGCTTCGATTGGTCGTCTTCGCCGATGATCAGAATACGGAGTTTGCAGTCGACAACTTCATGGTCACCGGCGATCCGCTATTGATCAATCAGGCGCCGTTAGTAACGGTTGTTAACGCCAGTGATGTCGGTGAGTCCGAAATCGGTGACACTTCATACAGCTTTACAATCATCTATGGCGATGACTCAGCGATCGTCGCATCCACTGTCGCTTCGACGAATGTCACCGTGACTGGCCCCGGTGGAATCGGTAGCGTTCCGATTCTCACGGGCACGACAACCGATCCGAACGGGACGACAGTCACCGCCACTTATACTTTGACGCCTCCTGGTGGAGCATGGGATTCAGCCGACAACGGTACCTACACGATCGGCATCGTCGGCAACGAGGTTGGCAACGAGGTTGGCAACGAGGTTGGCGACGACGACGGGACGCAGTTGTTTGTGCCTGCCAACGCTAGCTTCTCGACGTTCGATGTCACCGCGACCAATCTCGATCCCGTGACCTCAAATTCCCTCGCCGAAGATGTCATCTTCGCCGATTTCGGCGAAACGTCCTACAGTTTCACGATTGAATACAGTGACATTGGTGGAATCGATGTGTCGACCATCGACGTCAACGACGTGACGGTCACCGGTCCGACTGGTACTTTGACGGTAACATCAGCAACCGAAACTCCAGCATCTGGTACCAACGGATCGCCTAGAACTGCGACCTACACGGTGACCCCTCCGGGTGGTTCCTGGAATGCGCCAGACGTCGGCACTTACACGATCGGAATTGTCGGTGGGGAGATCGACGATATCTTCGGTGCCTCGGTGGCCGCCAACGCGGCATTGACTACCTTTGCGTTGACTCCCAACACTCTGCTCAACGAGTCATTCGAAACCGACGGCAATGGCACTCGCTACACAACCGGTGGTGAGTTTACGATCCCCGCCAATTCCCAAAGCTATTTTACGCGAGTCTTGGACAATGGTGCTGGTCCGATTCCGCTGATCGATATTGACGCTGAAAATCTAGCGCCTGGCCCGCCGCCGATCGAGGCGACGTACACCGGTTTTGCAAATCAGTGGTTTGTTGCTGCGGAAAACGTGGATGCCGGCGGAGGCGGTGCCGCATTCCGGACGATAGATTTCAATCCAATTAATACGACCGGGTTTTCCAACCTGCAGTTCGCCGGACTTTTTGGCGCGGGCGACACAGATGCGAATCCCTCCTATGACTCCGATCACTTTATGGCCGTGTTGGTCAGCACGGACGGCGGAGCGAGTTACGTTCCGAAGCTCGTGTTTCGAGCCGACGTTACAGCCGCCGACGCCGCGAATTTCCCCGCGCGACAGGTGAACACGATTGCCCCCGGCTCGGACCCCGCCTCCGATACGCTTGCGGAACTTGGTGCGAAGTTGTCTGCCGGACAAATTGCCCCGACCAGCAACAACGGTGATCAGTTCGACTTCATCGCGACCGACGGAGCGACAGGGGCCGGTGGCACTACTCTTGGCGAGGCACTTCAGTCGTTCTCCGTCAGTCTCGACGACGCCCCCGAAACGCGCGTTCGGCTCGTCGTTCAGAGCAATGATGCGAACGTTGAGTGGGCTTTTGATAGCTTCACGGTTACAGGCGATCCGCCGCCTGAAATCCCGGTCTTTCTCGACGGTGCCAACAACCTGATTTTCTCCGACACTCTCGCCGCCGACAATGACGTGACGGTGGAGTTGACCGACAGCGGCGCGAACGTGCGAGTTTCCGACGCCAACAATCCGCTCTCTGCCGGAAGTGGCGCGAGTCAAGATGGTGCGAACGCCGTGAAGATTCCGCTGGCGAACATCACTGGCCCCTTGGGCATCGTGGTTGAGACCCTCGACGGCGATGATACGCTGACCGTGGACTTTGATGGCGGTAATCCGATCCCGGCAGGTGGACTCGATTTCGATGGTGGAAGTGAAACTGCCGCCGGCGATGAGTTGATCATCACGGACTCTGACAACACGGTCGCCGTGACGTTCACCACTCTGCAGTACGATGCCGAGAACGTGGGAGCGGGTACGCTTATCCTCGACGGATCGACTACGATCACGTTTACCGGCTTGGAACCAGTGACGGTCACGCCTGTCGCTGGAACCACCACCATCAATGTTGATACGCTCGACGCGTTCCCCGGAACGACCATCACTTCGACAGTAACAGCGGGCCCGCTGGCTGGTCAAAACACAATTACTCTGTCCGCTGGATTCGAGAGCCTGACATTTGCTAATCCGAGCGTGGCGTTAATCGTAAACGGCGACAATGCCGATGCGGATTTGATTACAGTGACGTCCCTGGACGGCGGCTTTGACGCCTCGTTGACGATCGATGGCCAGGGTGGCGCGGATACCGTGAACTTGGACGCGGCCTTGTCGCTGGGCTCGGCAACTGCAACCGCTGACCTGACTGTGTCGGGTGAGAAGATCAATCTCAATGCCGATATCTCTACCGATAATACTGCGGATGCAGGTGACGTAACGTTCGACGGTGAAGTGCGACTCGCTTCCTCCGTGGCGATCGATACCGCCGCTGCTAATTCCGATGGCGATGTCAATATCCATGGCACGGTCGCAGCACTTGCTGGCGGCATCGACTTTGTCATCGACGCCGGCGATACCGGAAACGTAACGATCGATGACCACGTCGGTCGCGCGTTCTTTGTCGAAGCGGGTGGCTCCGTTGTAGCGGAAGCTGAGCACTACACGAGTCGTCAATCGCGAACGGCCGGTTTGCAAACGAATTGGGACGTCGTTCCAATCGAAGCTTCAACCTTCCCAGCGGGGGCGTTTGCCAACGCGCGAGATGGCGTTTACGTCCAGGCATTACCAAACGCTGGTGGCACCGATGGCCCACTGAATACTCCCGAGATTCGCTTTGAAGTTGAAATCACGACCACTGGCACTTACCAGCTATTCCCACGCTGGACGGGATACGATGGCAGTAGCGATTCGCTGTTCTTCGACATCGTGGAACTCAAGGATGGAACGGGAGGGCCCATTGCCGATTGGTACGAATACGCTGGTACCACTAACTCGAACTTTGGCAGTCCCGCATGGTCTACCGTCGGCGGTTTCGAGCAGAACAACGCGGGTGGCACGCCGTCAGTTCAGACGACCTGGAACATTGCCACGCCGGGTACCTATACGGTAAGAACTACTTTGCGAGAGGACGGAGCGGCCGTCGACGCATTTGTCTTACAGCTGGATGCAATGGCCAATCCCAGCGGCACCGGCCCTGCTGAATCTGCTCGCGGGCCACGACTCAACACTTTCCAAATCGTAAATGCTAACAACGTGAGTGTTTCGGGTGAAGTGGACGCCGACAACGTCATTCAAAACGACGGTCAAGGTGCCACAACTATCGGGCACGTCGAAGCCGGTGATTTCACCGTCCAAGAAGCAGACGTTACCGTCGCTTATGGTCTAGAAGTGACCGGCGACGCGGTTGTCGGTGTGATGGATGCAAATGGTGGTACTGCTTCGGTCACCGTTAGCGATGGAGACGTCAACGTTGGCAGCGGCGCTGGCAGCATCCTCGATGTTGGGATTCGCACCGTAGTGACCAATTCGGGCAACCCGACAGAGACGTTTGCCGCTGTCTTCGATCTATCTGGTGCGGATGACGTGACGATTGATGTGGACGATATCCGCCTCGGCACTATCATTGCTGGACCATCCCAGGAGGGGACCGTCCGAGGTGATCTCATTCTTTCCGACACGGGTGCGAACACGCTCACCAGCGATTCGCTAGTCGCTGGCGATTCGTCGGCTCGAGGCAATACGGTCACCAGCACGATTCAGTTCGGCGGCGGTGCGAATGTATTCAATGTCGACACCATCGAACTCGGCAAGAGAAAGTCGCGAGGTACGATGACGATCGATGCAGGCGGTACGTTAACTCTCAACGGATCGGCTGGCGCTGGCTCACTCTCCGACATCAACCTTGGACTAAACGTCAACGGCACGGGTACGACTACCTTCGGTACGATCGACATGACCGGCGGAACTATCAATGCCGAAATCGGCCAATTGAATCTAGGCGCTCACGGCCCAGCAGGCAGTGGCAGTGGCACCGGAACCTTTACGTTTGCAGCGGGAACCGTCACCATCGCCAACGTGGCAATGGCGGCTAACGGCGCCAACGCGGATGGCATCATCAATCAAAATGGCGGCATCCTCAACGTCACCGGTGGCGTCTCCGAGGGGAACGGCGATAGCATCATTAATGTCAACAACGGGGTCATGACTGTTGGTAACGGTTTGGAAGTCGACAACCTAAACGTGGGCGTCAATGGCGGCACAGCGACTTTGACTGTCAACGGAGGAGCTGTCGCGATCGGCGAAAACACGGGTGACAACCTCAACATTGGACGAAGGACGAGCGGCTCGGCAGAAGCAAATGGAACCGTGGATCTTCGCGGAGCGAGCAGTGTCGATATCAACGTCGGTAATGTTCGGCTCGGTACGCGTACCAACGACTCTGGGTCCGGCAATACCGTCGGCCTCCTGCAGCTTTCTACTGCTGGCAGTAGCACAGTGACAGCAACGAATCTGATCTTGGGTGATTCGCCAACACAAGGAAACAGCGGCGTTACTAGTTCGATTGAACTCGGTGGCGCCGTGAACGATTTTAACGTCAATCAATTCACCATCGGCGACCGCAAGAGTCGCGGGGCTGTGTCGTCTGCGGCGGGCGGATCGTTTGACCTGACAGGCGTTGGCGGTGCTGGAACCGGCACGTTGGACATTGGCCGCCGCGCGCTCGACACCGGTGCAAACGGGTCGGGATTGCTCGATCTTTCAGCCGCGTCTGCGGTAACCATCGACGTCGCCACGATTCGCATGGGAACAATTACAACAGGGGGCGGTGGCGGCGATAGCATGGGGACTTGGGATTTCTCCGATACAGGTACGAATATTGTAACGGCCAACATTATATTGGTGGCGGATTCACCTTCGCCTGGGAACACAGATGTCACCAGCACGATCAATCTCGGCCAGGATAACACCGTAAACGTCAATACGTTGACAATCGGTGGCCGCAAGAGTCGCGGTGCTGTGACAATCGATGCTGGTGGAACTTTGAACTTGAATGGCCAAGGTGGTGCGGCGACGGAAGCAGACGTATTTGTTGGCCGCAACAATGCCAGTACTGGAAGTGGTATTACTGGTGTTCTCGACCTATCGGGCGGTACGTTCAACGCCACTATCGATCAACTTGTTATCGGCCTGCACAATCAAGGTGCAGGCTCCGGCGATGGAACATTGACCATGGACGCCGGTACAGTGTTGGTCAATCAAGTCATCCTGGCCGATACCGATGTCACGGGCAGCTCGACCAACGACGCCAACACAGACGGAGTGTTCAACTTCAATGGCGGAACGTTAGATCTTGCGGGCGGAAATATTGTCGCGGGTGGAGGTTCGGCGGTATTCAACTTTAACGGCGGCACGCTCAAAGATGTCAATGATTTTACTACAGCCGGATTGCCTCTTCTGCTGACGCAAGACAACGCGGCATCGGCAAGTACTTTGCAGATCGGTGCCGACGCGACTGCGGACAGCATGACAGCAAACGGCGGTTTCACGCAGACTGCTGGATCTTTGGCAATCGATCTCAACGGAGTCGCCAACTTCGACCAACTAGTGGTCAATGGCGGCGTCACACTGGCAGGCAGTTTGGATCTGACGCTTGGCTTTGCCGCCAGCAGTGGCCAGACATTCATCATTGTCGACAACGATACAAATGCCGATCTTGTCGTAGGCGAGTTCACTGGCTTGGCCGACGGGAGTTACTTTGAACTTTCTTTTGGCGGCGATAACTATGGCTTCACGATCGACTATCAAGGTGGCGACAATAACGATATCGTGTTGACCAGTTTGGGCGAAGCGGAGACAGAAATTACGATCGATGGCGGCGGTAACCTTGTTATCACGGATATCAACGGTGGCGTCTCGGTCGACAATTTGTCGGTTACGGTAAATGCCGGCGATTACGTGATTAGCGATCCGGGCCTGGTGCTTACCACGCCGATTGGAACGGCGACGCAGACGGGTCCGACCACGATTCGCGTTCCCGTCGCCGATGTCTCTGGAGGCATTACACTCAATACGTTGGCTGGAAGCGATACCGTCACTTTCGGCTCCATGGCTCTAACGGGCGACTTGTCTGCCACGGGAGCGGACAATATCGACGTGTTGGCTGGCACCACTTTGGACCTGGCGGGGAACAATGTTGTCTTCGTCGCCGACACGAACGGACTGAATATCACGGGCGGCTCGGTGACAAACTCT
>JBLHLE010000172.1:0-9562 GCA_047620805.1 Pirellulaceae bacterium | reverse complement strand
AACAGAGCACCGAATAACAGAGCACCGAATAACAGAGCACCGAATAACAGAGCACCGAATAACAGAGCGAAGCACGATCTATGTCGCCACACGATTTTTCAATTGACGACAATCTAAGTGTTGCCGACGAGCAACAACTAGTATCGTTGTTGGATGAATTCGAGGCGGAGATTCGAAGCGGAAGCGGACCGCAGATTGAATCTTTCCGCAGTCGCGTGGACGAGAAACTGCACAAGTCGCTACTTTACGATCTCATTCGCATTGAACAAGAGATTCTTCCCGCTTCGCAACGATCGACTTCCGAGCAATATCAGGGTCGCTTTCCAAACGACAGGCCGCTGATCATCTCCGCTTTGCGGCGAGACCATGTCGTGCAGAGTGTCGGGGTCAACACCACGATGCAGTGGGATCAAAGCCGAGTGCAGGTTGACTTGGCCGTGCAGACACAACCGAGCTTAGTGGCCGAGACGGCGGAGTTGCTGCGGACTCGATTGAGAACCGTAGCCCTGATCGTCGTAGTAGCGTTCGCCATTTTTCTTGTTCGCGGTTTGTTTTTTTCCGGGTCACAGATAATTGCCGTGCGCGCTATGACTCTTCTTATCTCAGCGTTCTGCCTGTGGCGACTTAGCATATCGCGGACAGAGATGATCGGATTGTGGCGAATTTTGGAGTTGATTCTGATCTTGGCCGTTGCAGTACAGACTGCTTCCTTGCAAGTGGTTCAGATGACGCGAGCATCGATCATCAATGACCCCGTCGGGGTGAATGTCGCGATGCTGTTCGCTTTCACTACTTGGACCGTAGCGAATATGGTCTATGCGATTTTTATTCCAAACACATGGCGGCGGGCAGCCTGCGTCTTGGTACCGACAGCGACCATACCGCTGGCTGTGAGTGTCGTGTTGTCGAGCACCAACGAGGCGGTGCAAACAACGGTGAGATGGGAGTGGCTGATTGCGGCGAGCATATTGACGTATGTCGCAACGGCGGCGGCGGTTACCGGCGCGTACACGGTGCACTCATTGCGCCAACAACTCGTCACGGCTCGACGATTTGGCCAGTACCGGCTCAAAAAACGCATTGGAAGCGGCGGAATGGGCGAAGTCTATTTGGCCGAGCATCAGATGCTGAAACGCCCGAGTGCAATCAAGTTGATTCGCCCCGGCTTCGACACTGCTGCCGAGGCAGTTGTGAGATTTGAACGAGAAGTGCAAGCGACTGCCAGTCTGGCTCATTGGAACACCGTCGAGATTTTCGATTACGGCCGTACTGAGGACGGCACTTTCTACTATGTGATGGAGTATTTGGAGGGCGAAAGTCTACAGCAATTGGTAGAACGTACCGGCCCGCTGTCGGCTCCTCGAGTTGTCCACTTCGTGACTCAAGTCTGCAACGCTCTGATCGAGGCGCATAGTGCTGGTCTAATCCATCAAGACATAAAACCTGCTAATATCTTCGCGGCGAAATGTAGTAGTCGTCACGATGTCGCCAAGCTACTCGATTTCGGTTTGGTGCAAGAGGTGAAAGTCACCGGCGACTCCAACTCGCCGAAGCCAATGGGAAAGGGACGCGTCATTGGCACGCCAAGATTCATGTCCCCCGAGCAAGCCAAGGGTACTGAACAAACAGATGTTCGAAGTGATATTTATTCGTTGGGCGCAACGGCCTATTTCTTGCTAACGGGAAAGCCCGTATTTATGCACGACACCGTTTACGGGCTCATCAAAGCACACACCGACGAAGTTCCACTGCCACCCTCGCATTGGCAACTCAATATTCCGGATGACCTACAACGCATCGTTCTAAAATGTTTAGAGAAAGAGCCCGACCAGCGATTCGCCTCCGCAAAAGCGCTCGAAGATGCGCTACTAGCCTGCGAATGCCAGAATCAGTGGACTGAGAAGTTAGCTGCGGAGTGGTGGGTAACAGCCGGTGCAAAAGAACCCACAACTCAGTAACACTCTCGCTGGAATTGCATTTCTGTCACCTCCCCAGCGCAGGGAGTTGTCGATTTAATCGCGTGTCGCGCAAGCAATCCCCCTGGGTCGCAAACTTTTACTCTCAAAGCGAGCTTTGCTCGCCAGGCCCGAAGGGTCCTAACAACGCCTGCCGGGTGCCGTAAGGTTCCGGTTTGGAGTAACGGTCAATTAAGGCCCGCAGGGCAACGCGGGGCCGACACAATGAGGACTGCTACTGTCATTCGCCGCCTGCCAAACCGCTGGCCTCCTGATGCGATCAGCGGTAAGATGTTCGTCTCCCCTTCTCAGTTCGTGGGGAGGCAACAGAGTGGGGAGGCAACAGAGTGGGGAGGCAACAGAGTGGGGAGGCAACAGAGTGGGGAGGCAACAGAGTGGGGAGGCAATTGATTCAGCGACTCGTCGCTAGTCTTTTTTTTCTAGAATCAAATGGCGCGCTTCAGGGTCGTCGAATCCGTTGGGGGCATCGTCGCTTCCCGGGCTGCGTCCGGCGATAATCAACTTGCCGTCTTCGATCTTAAAGATCGATTTCGAGATCTTGCCCACGAATTCCGGAATCGGACACTCTTTAATCGTCCCGTGCATCTGGTTGTGTTTCTTGCCAGCGACGATCTTGAAGGTGCCCTTGTACCATTCCTGCTCGTGCCAACCCTCGAAGTGTATTTTGTTGCCTTCGACTTTCAGTTTGCAAATACCAGCATCTTCGCGTCCAGTTTCCGTACCTGTCCATGTGCCTTGCAGTTGCTGGACGTTTTTATCGATTTCGGCGGATTGTGCAGCTGCGGCACTGAAAACACAGATCGCAACTGCTGCCAGAAGAAGACGGCCATTCATTGGAGGCTCCTAAGTATTTGGATTGCTTCGAGAAGACTAGAGTGTCTGAAATACTAGGCGGTAACGTCAATATCGAGTGCAAGAGTTTTTGGCGTTGGTGAGGCCGCGAATGCCCCCTGATGAAGTAAAGAGGCCGAATGCCGCAGCGGGCTCGGACGACACTAGAACGGTATTACGACCGCACTATTTTTCCAGAGGCATCGATTTGCGTTGCATTTCTAAATCGTATTTCTTCCGATCAATCCAGTCCTTGACGCGATTGACCGTCGGGAAATGGAGGAGCACTCCGAGGACGACGAGTATCGCGATCGCTATCTGGCCGTCTTCTAAGTAGACATGGGTATTAAAGAACCCCGCTGCTTCCAGAAGTGCACAGGCGACAATTGTTGTTGTTTGATAAACTGCCGCTAGTTTGACCTCATCAGTATCGGGCATTTCCACCGACTTATTTCCCAGGCTGAATGTGCCGTTCGCGATCTGCTCAATTTGGCTGCTTACCATGATCTGGGGCACGATTACCGAAAGTGTGCCTGTTACAAAAGCAAACCCAATCGCAATGTACGACATCATGTTATCGTCGGCTTCGCCTCTTTGCTGAAATAACGTGTAACAAAAAAACGACGTTACGCCCACTGCTAATGCGGCGACTATGATTTGCAGAGTGCGTACCGCAGCCGGAATGTTATCAAATGTTTTTTTTGCTCGCCATCGTTACCCTTTCAGTGTCACGTGAGGCGTTTCAGTTAGAGGCACTTGAAATCAACCAGCACTAATCTGTAGCCTTCGCGTCATCTTTGTCTGCAATGCCATCTCAGTCTGTAATGGCATCTCAGTCTGTAATGGCATCTCAGTCTTTAACGCCATCTTTGTCCTTATCTTTGACACCGGACAGCGGGTTATTCAGCACCGCTTGCCAGGCGATCTTGCGAAAGACTCGATCAAGTTCCGCATTAGGATAATCGGGCGAGCCGCTGAGTTGAATTTTGTCCGTGATTAACTCGGGAGAGCGACCGTAAATCGTGGCGTAAAAAACGTATCCTTCGAGGTTGGCGAAACCTGGTCCCAGGTGACCAATTCGGTCTCGCCACAGCGAACGCTTTTTCCCTTCGACCAAAGAGTGAATGCCCTCGACACCAGGTAACTCTCCGCGATGATAGTGTTGGACTGCCAATACCATGGCTTCGCACGTTGGGAGAATAAATACTTTGTTCGGATACTTCTTTTCGATCACGCTAAGGATTTTTTCATAGGTGGCGTGCTTTTCCTGCCCTAAACGAACGAATGCTTTTGGGGACAGCTCCTCTTTCGATGTGGGATATGTTTTGAACTGATCGATCTGTGGCCAGGCGTCGGAGAGATAGAACTTCATCTCTGGGTTGTATTTCAGACAGAAGTCCATCCAGCACAAATAGTATTCGGGACGGTCGTGGTAATACGGTCCCCACATCATCGCATCCCATTTCGCATTGGCGATTGAAGCCAGTAGCTTAGGTATCGGTTTGCCGTCGAATTGGAAGATGCCGTTCTCTTGTTCCCATTTATAGCGAGCGCTTCCCGTGATGCCTCCACCAGTATGGGTAAATAGTGCTTGTTGCTTATAGCCTGCCGCGTGTGCGATTCGCGGAAAGGTGCCAAATCCCGGAGCCATAAAACTGTGCCCGGTTCCCACGATTCTCAACGAGCCATCGTCGGGTTTTTCAAACGTCGCGACGACGTTCCTGTCACTTCCTTGCACTTTGGCAAACTTGGCAGCAATCTCCTTTGGCGACAGATAGCAAATCGCGTGATCGGGGAACTGTTCCGCCTCCCAACCTGGATCGACTTTGAACGTCGGTGGCGCTTTGGATTGGGGAGCGGCAGGGGCCGAATTCCGCTGTGACTTTTGAAGTTTGTTTCGATAGGCCTTGGCTTCGTCCACTGTCAATTGGCCGTCGCCATCGGCATCCGCTTTGGGAAATCGTTTCAGCCAGTTGGCAAGTTGATCTTTGGTCGGTCGTTGTTCCGACTGGCCGAGAGCGATCGCTTGACTGCAAGCGATTAACAATGACAAAGCGACGAGCGTCAGTTTTGACTTCATGATGGTTCTTTTGGGTTGTCGTGAAAGGGGACTGACGATGCGAAGACTCAATTCAATCGTTCTTCTATACGGATTCATTGTGCTCTTGGCCGTAAGTTTGCGGACCCATGGTCAGGAGGGCAAGCGAGAAAAGATCAACATTACAACTGCGACAATACATTCGGACAAGTCCGTAAATTCTGACTATCCGATTGTGGCATTGCAGCTGCACATCATGGACGAAGACGGCAGTGTCGGGGTGATACAGCAACATCGTGAATTCCACTCGATTAATTCCGTTTATTTGCCAACGACCTCGACGTCGCCGATCGGTTCAGGACCTCTTTGCGTTTCATGGTGTTTCCAACAGCCGCCGTTGCTGAACGCGTTCCAGCCCGATTGCAGCCAGCGCAGTAGTGCGGTGGCAAGCCACAGGGCCCAGATCAACATCAGCAGGCGATAAAACCAAACGGAGATGGAAATGATGTACGGTTGCGGCAAGTCGACGCCGACGTGAGGTTCGAACCAATTCAGGTAGGTTCGCGACGACTCGTTTCCCATGATAAACATGTTGGGATTGCCAAGCAGGCCCTCGCCGACAATGACCAGGAAGATTCCCAGCGTGATGAGCGTGAGCAAGACCAGGAAAAGTTGCAGCAAGTTGAATCCGACGAGCCCCATGTCATCTGGGCCGCGTTTGCCCCGCCAAGCCAACAGGAAGAGCCAGCCGACGACGACCATGGCGGCCGCAACGTGAATTTGTGTAAGGCCAATCGCCAGCAAGATCCATTCAAAGCGACGGAGTGGCGAAAGCGAGAGATTACCCATGATCATGGCCAGCAGAATCGCGGTGACCAGAATCGTCCAGAACCGCACGGCTGGGCCGCGCAGCGGACCGTTGGCCCACAGCACCCAACGGCTGGGTGGGATCTGCATTGCGGTGGTTACGTTGGATCCGTCGACGGGAAGTTTTAACGCTGCGATTGGCGTTACCGTCCTTAGCGTTTCGGACGACTTCCAGTGAACTTCAACGGATTGTTTGCCCGGTTGAAGCGGAACGATCATTTGTCGCGCTTGGCGTTGTACGGGAATTTCGCGACCATCGATCGTCAACGACGATACATCAGCTTGCTCGTCGAATTCGATAATGAAATCACTTCCCAAGCTCGCCTCAACTTGCATTGTTAGTTGAGTCGTGCGTTCGCGAGCGCCAATCTGCGTGACGTGTTGAACACGTTGTACGGTCGTGGTTGCACCGCTAACTGCATCGGGACGCTTAAACGTAAGTTCGACGCCTTCGCCCGGCCAAGGATGCCAAACCGGAATCAGATTCTCATCGTTAGATTCGAACACTGGGGACAGCCCAGAGAAGGTAACGTTCCAAACGGGCGAAGTCATCAGGTACCAACGCTCCACCCACTGATCCGTTTCCGCCGCCTTTATGGCGAATTGATTGTTCGCTTTCAGTTCACTTTCCCACGAGAATTCCATCTGGTTTGCCCCGAGGTTTACATCGACTAAGCCCTCTTTGACGACAGTGTTGGACGAGAGAACACTTTCACCGGGTAGCAGCGGAACCTTGAGCGATACGGCTTTGCCAGGTGCTGACAATCGCTGAACGGTGGTTTGCACTTTCCAAATCAAGCCGATTTCCAAACGTCGGTCTACCGAGGCGATTGCGCGGAAGTTCTTTTGATCGTAGGTCGACGCGCCGTCGATAAGTTGCTCGCGTCGAGAGAATAGCAGTTGGTCTGAGGGCGAACCGTTAGGACGTAAGCCTGTCACGTCCCAGCCGGGGGCATCGATTTTCATGCGCCGCGGTCGTAAGACAAATGTCCAGTCCCACTCCGTGGCCTCCGCAAGTCTGCCTTCTACGACAACTTGATGCACGCCTTGCGGAACAATCACCCAGAGGTAACCATCGTCTCGGCGGCAGACAACCGCATTGGGTTGGCCATCAATACTGACGGTGAGAGGCGACCAACTCGGTAGACGCCCGGGCAACGGCACGGCGACTTCGATTGCGGCGTGAATCTCTGCCGTCATCGAGATTGCCCCTTCCTTTAACGAGAGATCGACGTTTGAGATTTCTGCGGCTTGCGGAAATGCATCGGATGGTTCGAGCAGCCGAACTCGCAATGTTTCCAGCATCTGTTGGTCGGGTATCTCTTGGGCGGGCAACGTCACTGGAGCGGGGGCAACTGGCAGGAGCGGGTCCTGGGCGTGCGCGGCCGTCGAACTTAGTAGCAACGCCGCCAGCAATATCGCCGTCGCAGCCTGCGCAGCAGCGCGAGTGAATTGCGGGAGACGGACTCCTAAAATGATCGCTACCAGCAAGCAGAGTAATATCAAGCGGACGACGGCCAGGATGCGATGTACAGTTCGCGAAATCAGAATCGGCGTAATCTGCTGAGTACTCGATACTGGCCCATCCCAAGAACAGTGAACTTGATTCCAGTACCATTCTGGTTCCGCCGGCCCCGTCTGAACGCGGGCTTTGGGATCGAACTTCAAGTTATTGTCGTCCCGTACTTTGCTAAAGTTCACGTCCATTGCGGATGTCCCTGATGGGTCCAAACCCATGGAAATATCTACTCCTCCTTGAAAATCCATTTCCTGAGCGTAGTCCGCCACCTCCGCTGATCTCATATAACCGTGACCAATCCAAACGAACATATGCCGTGGTCGGTAGGTGACTCCAGATTGCTCCAACTGTGGGTAGATCACACTTTGAATTTCCCTCGCTGTGTAGGGAATGAAATTGAGTAGCAACAGCCCGATCGCGACGCACTTCCAGGCACTCAGCAATTTTTTTCCCGTCCCTTCGGTAACGACTCGCAGCAGAGCCAATGGCATTAATAGAAAGAGCCACGTTATTCGAGGAGCGCCGGGTTCGTGGTACGACAGACCAAAGGCTATGAATGCAACGATTCCCGCTTTGATGCCCCAAAGTCGATACACCGCCAGCGAGAAAATCAGCAGCAAGAATAGATCGAGCAACGACCAGGCGGTGAGCCAATCGCCCTCCACGCTGTCGGCCCCAAATAATGCAAGCATCCGCCAGCCGGGGGGAAGCGACATGGAAACGTGCAGTTGTTCGGCATCTGTTTGCCAGCCGGTCGCCGATAGATTCTTCACCGCATTTGTTTGCCCCAACGCTTCCATGTTTAGGGTGTGGCTGCGCAGTTCGACTCCATGCGCGCTGGATTTCGGGTTGGCTGTAATCAGTTGTCGTTTACCGTCGACACTGACGGCGCCAAGTTCTTGTCCGTCGGCGACATCCAGTCGCCAGACTTGCTGCAATTGCCCTTGGATTCTATCGCGGTAGGTAACACCACGTCCGTCCTCGTCGAGCCAGAAGTGGCGATTGATGCTAAGGCCTTTGGGCTTCTGCTGCCCCATGCCTCTCATCTTTTCCACCAGATCGAAACTCGTGTCGGTTTTCCACTGGTAGACCGGAAGGCCTCGCCACCTTTCCGGAAATGTTGTTTGGGTCACGTCGACGGCTTGGATTTCAGTGAATTCCACAATGCGGAAGCCTGGTTCGGCGCGAAATCCAATTAGCTCGGTCGCCGTCGCTGGTTGAGCACCGGATGCAAAACGAAACTGTTGTAGGTCATTGTTCCGAAAAGCATGCACTTGTACTTTCCAACTGCCTGCTCGCACTTGCGCCTTCATTCGACCTTGCTCGTCGACGGCAACGGGGATTGGGCTTTCGACCAAAGAAAGTTGCCAACCGGCGGGAACGATCGCCCCCAGTTGTTCTTCTCGGCTCTTGCCAGCCACGGATAGATCGATTTCCGTGCGAAGCCAGAGTGGAATTCCGTCTTCGATGACCCGGTACACTTTGACTGCCAGGAAGTCTTTTTCTGCTGCCGGAACTCGTAGTCGCTTCAGCCAAACGTTTCCGGAGGCATCCCAGTTGGGCGCGACAACTTCGACGTCGTTGACGACGAGTGAGAGAATTCCAATCTGTTTCGGCACGGCGATCCGCTGCGGCATTTCGTTCCAAGCGAACTCACCGCTCAGATCGTGCTTGCCCGCCGGCAACTTTACCGACGGGACGGAGTTTCTGGCAACGACTGGTATCAACTGGTTGTTGACGCGAACATTGAAAGGCCAGTGCTGCTCATCGCCGGGAAGCGGAACCCATGTTTCAGCAAAGGCGTGCACCTGGATTTGCCATGCGGCAGCATCCGCTCTCGCTTGAACTGTTAGTTGAGAAGGCCAAAAACAAATGTGTTGTTCGCGGTTGTTAAAAGGGCGAGGGCAGTTGGTATGATCTTGATCCCAAAGCACCCATCTCTGCCAAGGTTTCAGCGCCGGTGGAAGCTCCTTGGGCTGTGCCAGTGCTACGCTGGGGAAAATAATGAGAACGGCGAGGCAGGTAGCTAAGAAGTAAGTGGCCAAGAGGTAACTGGCTGAGTTCAACTTAGCCGTGGCGTTGGAGCTGTGGAATGTTTTCATGGGGGGGCTCGCGCAAATTCCGGTGGACAGGCTTAATGAATCGTATCGAGTTTCAGTTGCACATTTCATGCCGCACGAAGTGTCGCCATAACGCGTACATCTGATCAGGGCATACGACGCAGGGCACGCATTGGGGACGCGTACGTCTAATAAACATACTGCCCAATGAACGTACCCAATGAACGTACCCAATGAACGTACCCAATGAATGTACCCAATGAACGTACCC
>JBLHLE010000171.1:0-9563 GCA_047620805.1 Pirellulaceae bacterium | reverse complement strand
GCAATTTCGTCGGCTTCACGATTGCCACAATTTTGGCATTCGTATGCGGCATCGGTTTTCTGCAGGGCATATGGAGTGGACTCCGCAACGTCTTCTCACCTCGAGGCATCACCTCTGAACCAGACATGCCGCGCTGCCCAAAGTGCCAGCGCAGATTGCGAACAGCCGAAGCCAAACAGTGTTTTGAATGCGGACACGATTGGCACACGGAAGACAAATCGGCGCAGCGTTAGTATTCGACCGAGCCTAATAGGTGACGGTCTAGGTTTCGTCTTACCCGAGTGCTGCCGGGAACCAATCTTCCCACTCGCTGAAAATCAGATCCTCAAGGCGACCAGCTTGCTCAATAGTAGACTTTTCAGATACCTTAACGCGCGGCCTCTGGCCGATTTCCCGGTCGATGATGGGCCGCCCCGGGAACGTCGTTAACTCGCTGGCAACTTCGGTAAGGGCAGCTTCGCCTGCTGACTTTTCAATGTTCCGAGTTTCCGCAACGTCCGCTAGAGCTGCGAAGGAGGTGGGAAAACTCACCCCTTTCCCGAAATTATCGGCGAACAAAGTGAAGTCAAACACGCTAACGCCACCGTCCAGGTTCATATCGGCGTATGCTGGTGCGGTCATTCCAGGTCCAGCCGGTTGACCGAACCAATACGAAAACGTGCTGAAGTCAAAAACAGACACTCCGGTGTCGGCGTTAAAGTCGGATCGCAATCGATAGAGCCGGTTTTCGGAATTACCGGTAATCGACCACGCGTCTCCACCGAATCCGTCGCCGTTTCCATCCAATGGGTTACCGGCCTCATCGACGACCGTCGCGCCGATTTCTAACTGATAAACTCCCTCGCTTAATTCATCTGCATCAAAATGAATCGTGAGTTCATTGGAAGCGACCTCGAGCTGATCTTCGCGCAGCGGGACGACTACGTCCGGGTCGACATCTGCGTTCAGGCCCAGATTCACCAAGCGGAAGTCTGTCGGCGTTGCGACTACGGGCTTGCTAAAAATGACACTGAAAGTCTGCAGGTCGCTTCGTTGCTTGGACCAAGTCGTGGGCTGAACTCCGTTGGCGAGATTAGCGGGGTCCGCAACACCACTGTTGACGGCGAAGCTCAAGACTTGCGGTGGATTCGGATCTAGTCGCAAGCTGTAGTTGACCACCAACCGCGGTGGAGACGCCCCTTCACTCGAATCGAAATCGACGCCATTGGTTCCCACAGGCAACATCGCCCAGCCGAGATTGCTGGCAGGCGCATCCAACCAAGCCTGAAGACTCGGAGTGACATTTATCGCGATCGAACCAGTTGATAATCCGCTGGAAAGAACATCGACTGCCGCAGCCGACTCGCTGTCATTTGCCTGCACTCCAGCGCTGCGGAAGTCCCAAGTATCGGTATCGCTCCATGGCTGTAGCATGCGATGCAACTCAACGCGGTCGCCAGCGTCGCTTATATCAAGCTCGACATACGCTGACAGCAACGACGCATTTGTGGGAATCAGACCAGGTGTTGATCCGAAGATATCGTCGAACCGAAGCAAGACTTGCAGCTTCAATCCACTGTTACTCGGATTGTCGCCATCGACGTTTAACGACGTGGCGGTCGAATTATCGGAAGCGGGGTTAGCTTCGTCCAGGAACGTATCAACGGTTCCGGTGTAACCCGCCTGTCCCTGCTGAAACGTCACAGTCTGAGGACCGAACTGGCTCGTGTCGACATCGACGACGATGGAAAGTCGCGACATTGAATTCCCGGCCAAGTCAGCTATTTTGTTCGCTCCCGCATTGATTTGGATTTCGTACAGTCCGTGACCGAAATCCCCTTCGGCGGGAGTCAGCGTGACGACATTTGCCATTGGCTCGTAGCCGAACGTGTAATCAACGCCAGCTACCAATTGCAGATTATTCTTTGACAATGAGACGGCTTGACTAATAGCTGTCGCATCGTCCACGCCGTCGCCAATATCACTCAATTGAAGTTCAAAATTCGACAGAGCAGCATTCACCAGCACTTGTTCCGTCCCCAAATCAAAGTCACTCGGACTGTTATCGAGTGGATTCACAAGACGCTGCAGCGGAGGAGCTACATCCGCTGCTTGAGTAATCGTGAACGAATCAATTACCTCGCCGTCATCGGCGGCAATGTAGCTGACTGTCAGCCCCGTCGATGTCACATCCACTTTGGAAAATCCGCGTTCGGCGGCGCGGCTGGTCGCTGCGGAGTATCCGGCGGCGACGAATGGAAACTGACTGAAACTGCCAACGCGAGGTGTCTGCCCCCCCAATCCCGAAATCAGTTGTGGCAAACCGGTATTGGTTTGAAAACTGTTGTAAGGGACGTTGGCAAACGTGGCTTCGCCAGCAGCTTGTCCAGTAAGCGGATAGGTCCAACCGTATGTGTGCGAATGGCCGACCATAAATAGATCGACACCGGCATCATTCAGCTGCCGCACGACTTGTTGGTAGTAGTTGTCGCTCGGATTCTCTGGTTTGTCGGGGGCACCAGCGACTGGATGGTGACCGTACACAATCTTCCACTGCGCATTGGACGCTCGCAAATCCTCCACGACCCAATCCAGTAGCCCGCTCAAACGACCCGCATCGTCTAGACTATTTGTGTCAAACGTGACGAAATGCACATTGCCGTAGTCCCATGAAAAATTATGTTCGGAGCGTTCACTGCTTGGAGGTGCGGCGGGCGCGTTGACGCCTGCGACGGGAATCGGCACTGAAAAGTTGTCCTCCGCCGGATGCCCCGACGATGTCCTCACATCGTGATTTCCCAGCCCGAGGTAGTCGATGTGCCCGGCGATCCACTCCGCCGCTTCCGGATTCACAGTCGGATCGAATCGCAAATCACTCTCGTTGTGAGTCCCCGAACTGTACACATTGTCACCCAGCAAAACCGTGAACGCTGGGGCAATCTGATTGACGCGCGCCTGAACCTCGCGAAATCCGGAAGCGTCTCCAACAGCCGAATCGCCATACGCGGCAAAACTAAACGACGATGAATCTCCAGCCTGTAACCGTGTGTGAAAAGTATGCTGATACGTGTCCAAGATCATTCCGCCACGCAGGTGTCGAACTCGATACTCATAATCGGAATCCCAGTTCAATCCGACGATGGAAGCTGCCTGAACAATTCGACTCGACTCGCCCGTAATCGTCTGAGTCACAGCTTGCGAATCAAACCAATTGTCGCCACTACCAGCCAATCGATACTCAACGCTAAAGCTATCCTGTGTACCGCTACCTGCCGATATCGTTTGCCACAGGACTTCGACTTGGTCCAGTTCGCTGCCCGTAAATCCAGTTAGCGGAGCGTTTCCCAACTGCAATCGAGGAGATTGGTTGACGACATACTGCGGAGTCGCACCAAATGTTAATTGAAAACTAGCGGCGTCATTCGTCGCCCCCTGCGCATTGTCGATCGAGCCAGCTTCGATGACAAACGTGTGCTCACCGGCTGACAGCGAAGGCAATTCGAACGCGGCAGTATTGGAGTCAACCAGCGTCACGGCCGTCGCAGTAAGAGTGTTGTCGATTACTAAATCGGTGGCCTGCAACGTCAGCGGATCGAGAACATCGCTGAATTCGAGACTTAATTGGAATTTGCTCGATTGCCCGAACAGCGACACGTCGAAGCTAATGTCGGAACTGTCAGCTTCCGCCTGGTGAATTTCGGCAGCCAAAACATTCGTACCGCTCTTCAACAACCCCGCAGGCAAAGCGTTCGCCGCGTGAGAAATGGTGACGGGCGTCGATTCGCTAATGCCGCCCACAACCGCGTCGGCAAGAGCATTGAACTCCGCAGCGACGGGCAGGTTATCGCGCAGCAGTTCGTGGCCATTAAGATAAAGGGCGATTCCATCGTCGCGAATCGCGGAAATGTTGAAAACGCTGAACAAACTTGGATCGGCTACTGCGAAAGAATGGCGAAAATACGTAGTGGGAAACTTATCGTCAACATTTCCACCAAAGCCAACTTCAGTCGCCTCATCTCCATCGCCGTACCCCAATTCGGCTCCTCCCAACGACCAAATCGAATCGTCAAAGTTTACCGACGTCCACTGCGTCCCCTGATCGCTACCGTTATCTAGATACCGCCAATCGGAGCCCAAGGCAACCAATGCCGTCGGGGCGGGTTGTACAACCTCCATCGAGATCACCGAAAACGCGAGGTAAACTCGCTCCTCCAGAAGCTCGAACATTTTCTTTCGACGCCCTGCAGATTTCCGGGCGGGAAAACTGAATTTGCCGTTCCACATATTTGCAACTCCCCTTCCTGTTCTCACTACTTCCTCACGCCCCTCTCATCCGACTCCGTCGTCTTTGGCCCGTCGTCTTTGGCCCGTCGTCTTTGGCCCAAAGTGGGTCAGCAGTGCTCAACCCTGTCTCACCTGGGTCAATTTTGCCCAACACCTCCAGAACGAAACCCAGCGAGAAAAACCACCATTTCTCCGGTTTGGCGAGCGCCATAGTTATTCCTTGCACATGGCTGAGCAAAATCTTTCACTCAACCAACAAGAATTATGCAAAAACCGCGCCAGCAGAGCGCTAAATATGGCGTTGGCCTTCGACAGAAGGACGCCAGTGGATTCGTACCGCGTCGCCACTGGCCATTATCAGAAACCGTCCGCGGCAAGAAGACGCAGACTCGCAAAGCAACCGCTACGTGCTACGTGCTAACCGCTACTGCTAACCGCTACTGGCTAACCGCTACTGGCTAACCGCTACGTGCTAACCGCTACTGCTAACCGCTACTGGCTACACGCTACACGAGCTCGTCGATAACTTCCCCGTGATCGATAGCCGCAATCGGTCGACCGGAATGGTCTTCAAAATGACGGTGTGGGTCGACGCCGAGCACATGGAAGATGGTGTGATGGATATCGCCCGGACGCAGCGGACGATCCTGAGGAACTTCGCCGAGTCGGTTAGTGGATCCGACGACTTGGCCGCCTTTGACGCCACCTCCGCCCATCAATACCGAGAATGAATTGCCCCAATGATCTCGCCCGGGAGTCCCCTTGCTCATTGGCGGTCCGCCGTTGCCGCCGTCATTCATTTTCGGCGTGCGGCCAAATTCTCCCATGACAATAACGAGGACTTGGTCGAGCAACCCACGTCGATCGAGGTCGCTGAAGAGAGCCGAAACGGCTTGATCTACTTTCGGCAAGTGCTTCTCCATCGTCCCTTGGTGATTCCAATGGCTATCCCAGCCACCAAAATGACAAGTCACAAACGTGGAGCCTGCTTCGACTAGCCGCCGCGCGAGCAATGTACTTTGCCCCCAAGTATTACGACCATACTCGTCTCGCAATTTGGCGTCTTCCGAATCGATATCGAACGCCTTTCTCGCTTGCTCTCCGGTAACCATTTCAAAAGCGTCTAACTCGAATCGATCCATCGCTTCGGCCGCTCCCGTGAAATCCAACCGCCGCCGAAGTTGATCAAAATGTTTCTGCAGTTGTCTGCGATCCTGCAGTCGATCGACGCTCAGGTCCTTGGGCAGCGCGAGATTCTTGACTGCGAACTTCGGCGTATTAGGATCCCCTTGCGTATCAAAAGGATCGTGCTGAACACCGAGGTAGTTGCCTCCAAAGTAACCAGGCCGAATTCCGATGCTCATCGCGTGCGGGATCGCAACGTGAGCCGGCATGCCTATCTTGCGGGGCCCCGTCTCTTTCGTCGCGATCGCGCCGAAGAAGGGAAACTTCCCAGCTTTTGCTGCACCGCTAACGCCGCCGCGGCCAGTCAACATCCAGTGTCCGCCAGTGAAGTGATCGCCTGCATCGTGGTGACCGCTGCGAATTACGGAAAACTTGTCGGTGTGTTTTGCTTGCAGCGGAAACATTTCGGAAATGTCGAAGCCCGGTACGACGGTGTTTATTGGTCGCCACAATCCGGCGTATTCGCGAGGCGCATCGGGTTTGGGATCGTAGGTATCGTGTTGACTCGGTCCACCGTCCAACCATATCAGAATGACAGAAGTGTCTTTTGAGCTCTTACCCGTCGCGGCAGCAACGCTCTTAGCTCGCAACAACTCCGATACACCCATTGCGCCCATACCAGCCATGCCGACTTGCACGAAACTCCGTCGACTAATACCGTCGCAGTACTTTGACGCTCCTCCGGCTTCAATTCTCATCAGCTTCGTTTCCGCAATAAATTCGTTTCCACAACTAACTGGCGTTAGAGCGCAGACTCGCATCGACGCTCATGGATGCACCCTGTGATTGTACAGTCTAGAAGAAATCGCGCACAAGTGAGATAATTTGCGATCGCCTAAAATAGAGGTTACAGGAATTCGTTTGTCAGGAATGCGCAAAAGAACGGAGCAAGTGGCATCGGTCCCTTTTCATGTCGCTTCCAGCGGCTTGTGGGACCGAACGGCCATTTGCTCCAATGGGGCATAGTCGCAGCAACAGAATTCCTGGAAGCTCCAAAATAGACGTTGCAGGAATTCGTTTGTCAGGAATGCGCAAAAGAACGGAGCAAGTGGCATCAGTCCCTTTTCATGTCGCTTCCAGTGAATAACATCTATCGTTTCACTTGCGATTCTTCAGTTTAGATTTGAGCTGCGGTTTTGGCCCTCGAAACTGTTGACTGGCGACAATGAACTACTGGCCACAATGAACTCCCACGCACACTGCCCACCTTGGTTGACGCCGACTGACAGTTCAGACGAACATCTTCGTCAGTGAGCACAATCGATTCAAGATTCACGTAGATTTTCATACCCACGTTCCGTTCAAACGCAGCGTTCTTTGCCTAGTCCGTTTCATCCGAATACGCGACTCTGATTCGAGTTAACGCGGCAGCCGGCTCGGCGCAAAACAACGCATACTCAGTTTGATCAGCGAACGCTTATGTGTTAACCTACGGCCAACATCCTGGTACTTTTCACCAGTTGATTCTCGGTATCGGAGCACAGCCTATGAGGTTCTCCTGCGTGCTTGCAGCGTTGCTATGCTTGCAATTTTCAGCTCTGAGCGAAATTGGGTTCGCGGATACTCCACTTAACGTGACGATCGATGAGCACATCATGGCGAGTTTGTCGAAGAGTGGAATTACGCCTGCCGATCGTTGTTCCGACGCGGACTTCGTACGAAGAATTTATCTCGATTTGAATGGCGCGATTCCGTCGAGTGACGTTACGCGTAAATTCCTTGATGACTCGGACGAGAACAAACGAGCCAAGCTCGTAGATGGATTGCTGCAAAGGGATCAATTCGCTCAACGCATGGCCACTGTTTTCGACGTGATGCTCATGGAGCGGCGACCCGACAAGTATGTGACGACGGATGAGTGGCGAAGTTACCTGTCCGCATCGTTTGCAGCAAACAAACCGCTGAATTCACTTGTCCGAGAAATCCTAGGAAATGACGGCGTCGATGACAATCTTCGTCCAGCGGCAAAATTCTATCTCGACCGAGCAGTCGACAAAGATACTCTGGTCCGCGACATCGGAAGATTATTTCTCGGGGTCGACCTTCAATGTGCGCAGTGCCACGATCACCCGAACATCGACGACTACCTTCACGAGCACTACTACGGGCTATCCGTTTTTGTTGCCGGCAGCAAGACTTTCAAGCTACCCGACGGCAAAATTGTGCTTGAAGAGACGGTAATGCGAGAAGTCGAATTCGCCTCGGTGTTCGACCCTGACACTACGAGAAAAACGGGTCCGCGTCTGCTAGCCGCTCTCATGAAGATTCCGGAGAGCACTGCAGGCGAAGAGTACATAGAAAAGCCATCCCGATCCGTTCGAGCGGTACCAAAGTTCAGTTTGCGAACCCTGCTGGCCGAAAAACTACCGAGCGACGAGACCCCGGAATTCGCTCGCAACATGGCCAACCGTTTGTGGGCCATGATGACAGGACGCGGGATCGTTCATCCGCTGGACATGCACCATTCCGCCAACCCGCCCTCTCATCCAGAACTGCTCGCAGCCCTCGCCAAAAACCTTGCTGAAACAAACTACGATACCAAAACATTTCTCCGCGAAATTGCGTTGAGCGCAACGTATCAACGATCGAGCGAAATTCCGGTTGGCGTTGACCCCCAACAAGTCCCTCCCGAGTCCTTCGCCGTTGCGAATATGAAGGGCCTTTCGCCGGAGCAGTTATTCGAAAGCCTGCTCGTCGCAATACGAGCGTCTGGTGTACTCGAACAACAGATTACCGACGAATTGACAGAAGAGTCCGCGACCGCCGAAAACAAAGACAAAGCCGCTGCCGCAGAGCCAACAGAAAAACTCGATGAGGAAAACATTGCAGCTGCGCGACGGGCTAAGCGGGCTCAAAAAGTTGCAGAATTCATTTCGGTATTTGGCGATGTTCCAGGACAGCCCGCAGGCGAATTTTCCTCATCGATGGCACAAGCTCTGTTTTTAGCCAACAGCAATTCGGTTTCCCAGTGGATTCCAGCAAAGCACGGGAATCTAGCGGAGCATTTGACGACGTTGAATGACTCCAACCTCCTAGCCGATGAACTTTTCCTGAGCGTTCTTTCTCGCTTGCCCATCGAAGAAGAACGCGAGTTGGTCTCAAAACACTTGGAAGCTGCTGGAGAGGAACGGCAACGCGCAATCGCCGAACTGATCTGGTCGCAACTAGCTTCCGTAGAATTTCGCCTCAACCATTAACCCTCAAAAACTCGCCCCTCAAAAACTCGCCCCTCAAAAACTCGCCCCTCAAAAACTCGCCCCTCAAAAACTCGCCCCTCAAAAACTCGCCCCTCAAAAACTCGCACCGTAAAACATCGCACCGTAGAAAATCGCCCTGTAGAAAATCGCCCTGTAAAAAACTTCGCCCTGTGAACACCTCCATTTTTGGACGATTGAAAGAACTGAAATGCACAACGATCCAGCTTGCAATTCGACCGCCCATCTCGTCTCTCGGCGTTCGATGTTGGCCAACATGCTCGCCGGTGCCGCCGGAACGGGAATCGTCGGGCGACTCGTTCATCCGCTGGTCGCCAAAGAAATCGAAGCGAAGAAAAAGCAAGTTCTGATTTTCCTGCTCAACGGAGGACTGAGTCAATTCGAATCCTTCGACCCAAAACCCAACACAGATACAGGTGGACCGTTCCGAGCGATTCCAACTTCCGTTCCCGGCACACACTTCTGTGAACTCATGCCGCACACGGCCAAAATTGCTGACAAGCTGGCGGTTGTGCGTAGCATGTATGCCGAAAAAGTTCCCGGCAGCCACGGCGGAGCGCGAGAGTACGTGGTTACCGGACGACCGCCCCAACAGGGTCCGTACCCCTGGATGGGACCGGTCTACTCGAAACTTCTCCACACTGGCGGGGAGTTGCCTGGCAACATTCACATCGCGCCCAGTCGTTGGGGTCCGCGACAAGACGCCGCCTTCCTCGGTCCCAAACATGCCTCGCTAGTTCTCAGTGGTGGACGCCCTCCGGTCAACGTCGATCGCCCGGAACTATTCAACGAGCAGGCGGACAGCGATCGCTATCGACTGCGAAAACTTAACGATCTGCGTTTCTCCCAGCGGCGACGTACTGCTTACACGGAAGCGTACCAATCATCGTACGATCAGGC